>CAMOCU010000240.1 GCA_946610835.1 uncultured Clostridia bacterium
CATGCCTTCCTGCCGGCTCGCGGAAACAAATACATCTGCGCTTTTGTAATAAGCACCCACGTCCTCGCGCCCGGGCAGCAGCAGAACGCGCGGCGGAATCCCGCCGTATGCCGCGCACAGCGCTTCGCGTGCCTCGTCCATGTGCCCGGCCACGCAAAGTCCGAGCGTGTATGTGTTCTGCCGTGTGAACGCATCCAGGATCGTGTCGATTCCCTTGATCCGGAAATCATAACCGAAGCACAGCGCCAGCGGATGCGGCAGCGGCAGCGGATCACAGCCGTCCAACCGGGAAAAATCCACCCCGTTCGGAATTGTCACACAGTTGCGAAACCCGCACTGCCTGTACCCGTCCGCCACCGGTTCGCTCACACACAGGATCTGCCGCGCGTGCAGAAGGCTTCGCCGCAGCGGCAAAAGAGGATCCTCCGGCGTAAACTTCGGCAGGCTGTGGGCATGAAACACATGCGCTGTTTTCCCGCACGCAATCCGCAGCGGAATATACACGGACTTGTCAATAAAATGCGTATGAACGCTTTGCACATCGTATGTGCGTCGTATGCGCCGCAGCATCCTCGCCGTTTTGACGATTCCGCGCGGCAAAAACTGCACCGGCCAGCATGCGGCGATCTCGGCGATCCACGCACAATTCCGCGCCCTGTCCGGGAACAGGAATACGGTCTGCACATTCTCCTTTTGCAGCGCATCGGCAAGCGACAGCAAAGACGGGATAAAATTGCCCTTGTAAGGCGCGGCATAATCCGCAATTTCCAGCACACAGCTCATGGGGAACGCCTCCCCTGCGCTTGCGGATTTTCAGGGATTTGCAGCGCGCTCCACGCTGCCGCCAGCACCATGTGCAGCTGCATTTTGTAAAAGGTGACCATGCTGTATTCAAAAATCAAAAACAGCAGCATCAACACCGTAAACAGCAGCGACGCTTTACTGCCGTCGATCATCCGGCGCACATGTTTAAGCAGCAGATAAACATAGAACCAGTAATAGACCAGAACGCCCACAATGCCGAGATCGGATGCGATCTCCCAATAGTTGTTGTGCGCGTAGGAAAAGGTGCTGCTGTACCGCATGACACGGTAGTTAAAGTTGTTAAACCCGATTCCCAGCAGCGGATTTTCGCGGAAATACTGTTTGGCCATATTGATATAATACTCCCGCAGCGCAATACTGTAATCCGAGCTGCGGTCGCTGGCAAAGTATTCGATCATAGAATCCAGCCGCGTGCCGACCGTATTATACAGCTGCGGGATCTGATAGATCAGCACCAGCGCCACAGCCGCCGAAGCCAGAATCACCAGCACGCGTAAAAAATAATTGCGCGCGCGGTAATTGAACACCACCAGAAAAATCATACCCAGCGCGCTCATCAGCAGGGATTTGCGCGAGCTGGTCAGGATCACCGTAAAAAAGCTCAATGCCGTGACGACATAATACCCGTACCGCCGGCGTACATATGCATAATAAAACGACAGAAGCACGCTGATACTCCCCGCCAGTCCGATGTCGTTGGTGTTCAGATTGGTCACGCCGCCGAGAAAGCCGGCAAACCATTGGCTGGACGGCGTAAACAGAAAAATATACGCAATCATAAACACGCTCGCGGCAATCACTGTGCGCAAATACCGCTCGAGCCGATCTGTCTGGTCAATGTAAACGTCCAGACAATACGTCACGATCAGAATCTGGATCATTTTTCGCAGCGGGTCAAACGAAGTGCGGAATGAATCCGCCCAAACACTCGACGCAATCGCAAGCACAATAAACAGCAGATACCAGATCGTCTGCAGCGGAAGCGAGATACGGCTGCCGATTTTTCGCCGCACAACAAATGCGGCAAAGGACATCCCCAGAAAGAAGAAAAACGCGAAGTAGTAAAAGTAATTGGATCCGGCGTTGTTGCTGCCAAAACAAATTACGGATAACATGAGCAGAAAGAAGCTGACACCCCAGAGCTTGTCCGCGATGCCGCTCCATGTGAGCCGGATTCTTTTATCTCTCCGTAATAACGTCATAGCTTTCTTTTGCCTTTTTCTTTTATTCTCCGCACAGTGTGCGAACAAACCGTGCATAATTGTCCCCGGCAGAAAACTGCGTCTGCCAGGTTTGGAACGCGTTTTCACGCATCGCGCCTGCCGTACGCATGCAGTGACGCAGCATTTCGTACAGCGCGGCGGAGGTAAACGAAGGCGCAAGCAGCGCGCCGTTGTAATCCTGACGGATCATTTCGCTGCAGCCGCCCACATCGGTCACCAGCGCCGGTATGCCGAACGACAGCGCCTCCATCACGGCCACCGGCAATCCTTCGCGGGAGCTGAGATTGACAAACAGATCCACCGGATTGTGCGTGTAATAATCCAGAACTTTTTCGTGCGCGAGCGCGCCGAGAAAACGCACATGCACACCCTGCAGCGCGGCGCACTGCCGCCGCAGCGCAGGCAACGCGCTGCCGTCTCCGATGTGCGTCCATTCCACGCGGCTGTCCGCCGGCAGCATCCGCAGCACATCCGCAAGCCGGTCCAGCCGTTTGAGCGGAATCGTCCGGCAGCATGTAAGGATTCGAAACACCCCGTCAACTGAGCCAGCGGTGCGTACGCCGCCGTCCGTGCCGAGATAAGCGGTATGAATTTTTTCCCGATAGGCGGGGTATCGGTCGCGCAGATACGCACATCCGTTCCGGGAAACGGCATACACGCCGTCAAGCGCCTGAAGCAGCGATGTGCGGCAGGGCAGATAGGACAACGCGTTGGCATACGTATACAGATCGTAACTGTGCGCGCGCGAAACAAGACGAACGTTCTGCGCGCCGCGCCTGCGCAAGAAATCGCGCACGCGCACGCCGACGCCCGCTGTTGCAAAAAACCAGTAACTATACACGCAGACCTGATCGTACAAAGAAAAATCCACGTCCCGAAGGCACGTCTCGATCTCTTCGGCGAGACGGTCGACACGGGAAAGATAATACCCGAGAAAAACACGCCGGGACGGCCGCCGTCCCGCTTCGCGCAGATCCTGCGCAGGCAGCTGCGGCGCAATGCAGGCAGGCAGACCATGCAGCACATCTTCTGCCCGTGCGCGCAGGGGCGATATACGCGCGCCGTTGCAAACGATCACATTTTCCGGCAGCTGCACCTGCGGCGCAAGACCCGGACGCAGCCCGACGGCAAACAAAAACACATGCGTAAACTGCGCGGCAAGGATCGGGATCTCCGCATGCAGATACGGCTCGCCCGATGTAAACGGAAACCCTGTCGTCAGCAGAATCAAACAGCGTCTCACCGCACAGCCATCTCCTTTT
>CAMOCU010000241.1 GCA_946610835.1 uncultured Clostridia bacterium
GGAAGCTGGAAAACGAGGTCTATGACTTTGTTGTGCAGTGCGCCCGTCTGCTGAGCAGCAATGCGCTGATGCTGCTGATCAATTCCTACACGACCGGGCTTTCCCCCTCGGTCATGCATTACATACTCGGCTCGGCCATCCTGCCGCATTTGGGCGGCAGCGTCGAAAGCGACGAGATCGGGCTGCCCGTGCGGAACAGCGGCATGGTGCTGCCCTGCGGCGCATCCGCGTTCTGGATCGCCGAATCATAAACCGAAAACACAGGTACGCTTATGGATACGTTCATTTCGCTGCAAAACGTCAGCTACACATACGAATCCGAGGAACCCTCTGCGCCTGCCGCGCTGCGGAATGTGAATCTGCAGGTGCGCCGCGGAGAATTTCTCGCTGTGCTGGGGCACAATGGTTCCGGCAAATCCACGCTTGCCAAGCTGCTCAATGCCATTTTGGTTCCCACCGAGGGCAAAGTGATTGTGCAGTGGATGAATACTGCCGACGAGGAAAAAGTCTACGACATCCGCCGGCGTGTGGGTATGGTGTTCCAGAATCCCGACAACCAGATCGTTGCGACCATTGTCGAGGACGACGTGGCGTTCGGCCCCGAAAATCTCGGCCTGCCCCCCGAGCAGATCCGCAATCGGGTGGACGAAGCGCTCAAAAGTGTCGATATGTACGACTTTCGCCGTGCCGAACCGCACAAGCTTTCCGGCGGACAGAAGCAGCGCGTTGCTGTGGCGGGGATCATCGCCATGCGTACCGACTGCATCATCTTTGACGAATCCACAGCCATGATCGACCCCAAAGGACGGCGCGAGGTGCTGCAGACCATGCGCCGCCTGAACCGCGATATGGGCATCACGATCGTCTGTATCACGCATTTTATGGAGGAGGCTGTGCAGGCGGATCGTGTGGTCGTGATGGACGACGGCGCCGTGGCGGCCGTCGGCACCCCGCACGAGGTGTTTGCCGACGAGGCTCTGCTGCGGCGGACGGGGCTGGAGCTTCCGGCTGCTGCGGCGCTTGCGCAGGGGATCCGCGCCGCGGGTATCCCGCTGCCGTTTGTGCTCACGGTCGAAGAGTGTGTCGACGCGCTCGAACAGGCGGCACGGAAAGCGGGGGTGGTCTGATGGCAGTGCTGGAAGTACAGGGACTGACGCACCTTTATGGCGCCAAAACCGCCCGCGAAACGGCAGCGGTGCAGGATGTCGATCTGCGCATCGAGCCGGGCGAACTGCTCGGCGTGATCGGCCACACCGGTTCCGGCAAATCCACACTGATCCAGCATTTCAACGCGCTGCTCACGCCCACGCGCGGGCAGGTGCTGCTGGATGGCGCGGACGTCAACAGGGACAAGCAGTCCCGGCGCGAGGCGCGTTTTCGCGTGGGGCTTTGTTTTCAATATCCGGAATATCAACTGTTTGAAGAAACTGTTTACAAGGATATTTCCTTCGGCCCGGCGAATATGCAGCTGCCGAAGGACGAGATCGACAGGCGCGTGCGTACGGCCGCCGCGTTTGTGGGTCTGGACGAATCTCTTTTGGAAAAATCGCCCTTCGATCTGTCCGGCGGCGAAAAGCGCCGTGCGGCGATCGCCGGGGTGATGGCGATGGAGCCGGAGATTCTGGTGCTCGACGAGCCGACGGCAGGATTGGATCCGCGCGGCAGGGAACGCATTTTAGACATGATCCTGCGGTATCGCCGCGAAACGGGCAGCACGGTCGTGCTGGTCTCCCACAGCATGGAGGACATTGCACGTGTGGCGACCCGTGCGCTGGTGATGAACCGCTCGCGCGCGGTGATGCAGGGAACGGTCGGCGAAGTGTTCGCCCGCGGCGAGGAGCTGCTGCAGATGGGTCTGGATGTGCCGGCGTCCACGCGGATTTTCCTCGAGCTGCGGCAAAGGGGGGTACCCGTGCAAACGGATGTGTACACCGCCGCGCAGGGTGTGGACGCGTTTTTGCGCCTGCTGGGAAAGGAGGCGCGCGCATGATCCGCGACATTACCATCGGGCAGTATATGCCCGGCAATTCTTTTTTGCACAAGATGGACGCGCGCAGCAAAATCGTGCTGACATTTGCGTTTATTCTTGCGATCTTCTTTTGCAAAAATTTCTGGTCGCTGGGGCTGATGGTGCTGTTGAGCGCGGTGCTGGTGCCCGTTTCGCGTGTGCCGGTGCGCTCGGTGCTGCGTTCGCTGCGGCCGCTGATCTTCATTTTGCTTTTTACCGCTGTGCTCAACCTGTTTTACACAAAAAGCGGCAACGTGCTGTGGAGCTGGCGCTTTCTGACGCTCACGGATAAGGGGCTGTACACGGCCGTATTCATGGCGGTGCGGATTCTTGCGCTTGTGGCAGTCAGCACGCTTTTGACGTTTACAACAACGCCGACTGATCTGACGGACGGGATCGAGCGCCTGCTTTCGCCGCTCAAGGCGGTCAAAGTGCCGGTGCATTCGCTGGCCATGATGATGACGCTCGCGCTGCGGTTCATCCCCACCCTGATCGAAGAGATCGACCGCATCATGAGTGCACAGAAGGCGCGCGGCGCCGATCTGGAAACGGGCGGATTTGTCCGCCGGGCAAAAGCGCTGCTGCCGATTCTGATCCCGCTTTTTGTTTCCTCGTTCCGCCGGGCATACGATCTTGCATTTGCGATGGAGTGCCGCTGTTACCGCGGCGGCGAAGGCAGGACGCGCATGCGGCAGATGCGCTTTACCGTGCGCGACGGCGCGGCGTGCGGCGTGTTCGCGCTGGTGATTGCCGGCGTTGCGGTGCTCAATTTCTTTTTCAAGCCCTTGATCTGAACATTCGGAGGATACTATGCGCAATCTCCTTGTGACCATGCGCTTCAACGGCGCCAATTACCACGGCTGGCAGGTGCAGGAAAACGCCGTGACCGTGCAGCAGGTTTTTCAGGACGCGCTCGAGCGCGTGTTCGGCAGCCGATTGCCGGTGACCGGATGCTCGCGTACAGACGCGCATGTGCACGCGCTGATGTACTGCTGCAATTTTCGCACGGACGCATCCATCCCGTGCGAAAAAATTCCCTTTGCGCTCAACGCCTATCTGCCCGACGACATCGGCGTGTATGCATGCCGCGAGGTCGCGCCGGATTTTCACGCGCGTTACAGCTGTGTGGAAAAGCGCTACCTGTACCGCATCCGCAACAGCCCATTCCGCGATCCCTTCCTGACGGATCGCGCGCTGCTGTACCGATTTGCGCTGGATGCGGAATTTCTGAACCGTCAGGCGCAGGATTTTCTCGGTATGCACGATTTTTGCGGCTTCGCAAGCGCCGGCGGCAGCGTGGA
>CAMOCU010000242.1 GCA_946610835.1 uncultured Clostridia bacterium
GAGGCTGTGGGCATCGAGCGCGTGCGTGTGGTCGATCCGTACAATCTGAAACAGTGCGAGGATGTGATCCGCGAGGAACTTGCCGTGGACGCGCCGTCGGTCGTCATTTCCCGCCGTCCGTGCGCACTGCTGAAAAAGGTGAAACATAATCCTCCGCTGCATGTAAATGCGGAAAAATGCCGCGGGTGCAAGATGTGCATGCGCATCGGCTGCCCCGCCATCAGCTTCAAAAACGGCAAAGCCGCGATCGACTTTACCCAGTGCGTGGGCTGCAATGTCTGCCGCCAGCTGTGTCATTTCGACGCGATCGAAGGCTAAGGAGGGGAATGCAATGTCTACAAAAAGTATTATGATTGTCGGCGTGGGCGGCCAGGGTACTCTGCTCGCCAGCCGTATACTCGGCGCGGCTTTGGTGTCCACCGGCTGCGACGTCAAAGTTTCTGAAGTCCACGGCATGAGCCAGCGCGGCGGTTCCGTGGTCACTTATGTGCGGTACGGCACTTCTGTCGCGTCGCCCATTATCGAAAAAGGCGAGGCCGATCTGCTGCTTTCTTTTGAACAGCTGGAAGCGGCACGTTGGCTGCCGTATCTGAAAACCGACGGCAAGCTGATTGTCAATACCCAGACCATGGATCCCATGACCGTTATTTCCGGCGCACAGACGTATCCCGAAGGCGTGATCGACGCCCTGACGTCTGCCGGCGCGGATGTGACGGCGATCGACGCGCTTTCCATGGCGGTGCAGGCCGGATCGGCGAAGGCGGTCAACGTTGTTCTGATCGGCGTACTCGCGGCCAAAACCGATATTGCCAAGGATGTGTGGCTGACGGCACTGCGCGAAACCGTGCCGCCCAAATTCCTTGACATGAATCTGCAGGCGTTTGAACTGGGATGGGAGAGAGGCAAGGCATGAAATTAGGCATCATTCAGGACTGGAGCGAAAGCGGCTTTCGTTACGCCGCAGACAAAGGGCTGGACGGCGTCGAGTTTTGTGTCAACGGCAAATACGACACGCAAGAATTCGCTGCCCGGGTGCCCGACATCCGCGCATGGAGCCTGCATTACGGCGTGTGCGTGGGCGCGATGGGGCGGTGGGGGATGCGCCGCATCGATGACGACGGCATGCCGATCCCCGATGCGCTGCGCGACGATCTGACGCTGATCGACGCCGCATCCGCACTCGGCTGTCCTGTGTATAACGTCGGCTGCAACAGATCGGAAACATTGACATTCCCGCAAAACTGCGAAGCGGCTGTGCGGTACTTTTCAAAACTGCTCGAATATGCCGCGGATAAAAATGTCCGCATTGCGGTCGTCAACTGCGACTGGGACAACTTTGTGGTCTCGCCCAACGAATGGCAGTTTGTGCTTGGCGCACTGCCCGCGCTGGGGATCAAATACGACACATCGCACTGCATCGGCCGCGGCGGCGACTATCTGGCGGAGATGCGCGACTGGGGCGAGCGGATCTATCACTTCCACGTCAAGGGCTCGAGCTATATCGGCGGCGAGCATTACGACGATCCGCCTGCCGGGCTGGACGATGTGCGCTGGGGGCCGGTGTTCAATCTTTTATATACAAAGGGATTCAACGGCATGGCGTCCATCGAACCGCATTCGTCCAAATGGCAGGGCGCGATGGGACAGTGGGGCGTGGATTTTACGATCCGCTATATTCGTCCTTTCATTCTGCCGGACAATTATGCGGACGACGGCGATAATCCGTATATGCCATGATTCTTTAAAAAAGGAGTGTTTGTAATGAAAAAATGGATTGCGATTGTTTCGGCGTGTGCGCTTGTGTTTGCGTTTGCAGGGTGCGGCAAGCAGGGACCGGATGTTCCGAGCGCTGCCGAATCCACCGTTTCGGCATCCACGACGGAGCTGGTGACGGCGGATCCTGCCACACAGCCCGAGGAGGGAAGAGTGGCCGAAAAGGACGCGTTTTATGTGTACGTGCCGGAAGGTTGGTGCCGGATGGAATACGCGAGCGACGGCTTGCGCATTCGTCTGTTTGACATCCCGTCCGCGCCGGATATTAAAGAGGGTGAAACGCCCGAAATCGAGATCAAACTCACAGCCGGCAATATGAAAGCGGCCGATGTGGACAATATGGTCAAGGAATTGATGAAAAATACGGATGCTGCTGCGGACAAGGACGTCAAGATTGCCGGAGCAACATTCAAGGCCGTGACGTACAAGGTCAAGGACGACAAGCGTGCTTACACGGCGTATGTCGGACTCGGCGGCGGCAAGCTGGCAACCGTTACGCTCAAGGGGGTTGAACCGAAGGATGCGGATGCGGCAGCCATTCTGAAGAGTCTGAGCTTCAAATAATCCGGTTACGCAATCGGCGCCGCAACGGATATTTTCCGGCTGCGGCGCTGTTTGAGGAGAGGTGTTTTCGGTGTCAATGGTTTTTTCAAAGTATACAAAATTTATTGTTCGTGTCTCGGCGTTTCTGACGTCGATCCTGCTTTCGCTCGGCGTTGTGTTCGGCGACACGTTTGAGCCGGGTACGTTCCCGATCATTTCGTCCGAACCGCAGGCCGAGGGCACGATCCGCATTGTATCGTTCAATCTGCGTTGTCAGGACGTCAACGATGTGCCTGTGGCGCTCCGGCGTTCGCTTCCGCTCGCACAGATCGACGAACTGCAGCCCGATTCCTTCGGCGTGCAGGAGGCGACAACGGCATGGATGGCGTATCTGCGCCTGACGCTGCCGCAATATGCCGCAGTCGGCGAGGGGAGAGACGGATTCATCTTCGGCGAGCACAGTGCGGTTTTTTATCGCCGCGACCGATATAACCTGATCGACAGCGGAACGTTCTGGCTTTCTGACACGCCGGATAAACCGTCCAAGGCGCTCGATGCGGCCTGCCGCCGTGTCTGCACATGGGCGATTCTGGAAAATAAAACGTCCGGTCAGCAATATGTGCATGTCAATTCGCATTTTGACCACATAGGCATTGAGGCGCGCGCACTGGAGGCCGAGATGATCCGTGACTTCATCCGCAATCATTTTGCAGATCTGCCGGTAGTTTTTACGGCGGACATGAACTGCGACCCTGAAGAAGCGGCGTACAGCGTGATGGCGCAGGATCTTGGGGATACACGCTGCACGGCGCAAAAGGTTGAAACATACGAAACATACCATGACGGCGATCCCGTGCATACGAAGGAGCTGATGTATCTGGACTATATCTTTGTTTCGTCCGACTTCCGTCCGCTTGTGTACAAAACCGTGACGTCCGGTATTGACGGGCGGTTTGTTTCCGACCATTTCCCGATCTACGCG
>CAMOCU010000243.1 GCA_946610835.1 uncultured Clostridia bacterium
AGCGTCAAACTGCTCGCACAGATCCGCCGCCACCCGGAATGTAGACAGCGCTTCCGCTGCGCCTTCCTCCCACTCCCATTGCCAGACAGGATCAAGATGTGCGTTGCAGACAAGATAGATGCGTTTAGACATGTCAGAATCTCTCCGATCAGAATGCGAAATATTTTTCTCGGTGTCTTTGCACGCGGCCGTAAATCGCGCGAAGCATCTGCAGTGCCTCGGCCTTTTCGGATTCGGTGCCTGTGGCGTACTGTTTCATCAATCTGCCTTCTTCAAAGCACAGCTCGTCGTGCAGCGGGAAATATTCCTTGAGCAAGAAGCATCCGTAACGGATGAAGCGGCTCTCGCCCACCAGACGGAATTCCTTGGAAATGGTATCAACCGCGACGGAATAGAAATCCTTGACCGACGCGATCAGCGCGCGGCGCTCGTTTTCAGGCGAAAAGATGATGGTCGCCGCCACAAAACCGTCCTCGTTGGATTTATAAGATGAGTGGCTGTCCGTGCTGCCGACAATCGGGAAACGGTTGCCTTTGGCGCGCTCCTCGTAATATCGGGCCGTCTGGAAACCGTTTTGTTCATAATAACTTTCACCGCCGAGCACTTCAAAAGCATCAAAGATTTTTTGCTCCATAACGTAATCCGTAAATGTCTCCGGCACATGGTAGACGTTGTTTCTCCAGTTCGGGTGGGCATAAATGCCCAGCCCGTTTGCGTCGCGGATGCGCTCAAAGATCCACTTGCAGATTGCATACGGCATTTTTTCCACGCCCTGCGGCACTTCGATGTCTTTGGCATATTCCCACAGCGTATCCTCATACTGCGCAAGCGTCATGGACTCCGGCACGTTCTCCGTGCGGATTGCTCGAACAGAAAGATCCGTCCCCTTCTCTTCCGTCGCCTCGCCTTCCACCAGGGAATTGATGGAAAATTCGCCGCCGAAATTGACGATATGTACCGCGTTGTGGTGCCCCTTGACGTCCGGAAGATGCACTTCCTCGCCGGGGACGATCGTCAATTCTGTAGGTACATCCCGATAAAACGCCATTGCATCCAGCGAAGGATCGTACCGACGATGATCGCTGATGACCGTGAAATCATATCCGTACCGGCGGTAGTTGGCACACACAACCTGCGGAACCTCATCACCGTCGGAGCCGGTGGTATGCATATGCAGATCCCCGAGGAACGGATACCGCCCTGCCAGATCCTGCGCAACACAGTACACCGGGAACTGCACCTTGGGGCGGCCGTTTTCATTGGGGAAACGGATCAGGTACTGCTGTTCTTTGGTAAATGTATGCGTAAAGGTAAAGTTTCCCTGCGCATCTGTGTGCAGCGTCAGCGGACGGAAATCCGTTGTGGACGGCCAGAATTCGGGCTGTCCCTGCTCCATGGCGCAAATCACAGCCGGATAATCCGTATCGGGCAAAAACATCGGTTCACACCCAAGCTGGCGGATATGGATCTCGGTGGGTTTACCTTCCACAAATATTTTCGGGAAAACGTCAAAATTTTCAAGCAGATCATTTTTTTCGTATGCCATAATTGTTCTCCTTTATCGAACCGACAGATTGTCAGATTGTTTTGTTCCGATATGTATGGCCTGTTTGCGCGCGGCGATATCCGCCATCATCTGCGCATGGTGCTTGCGCGTGATGCTGTAAAACAGAACGGGCACGAGCATGAGCAGATAGCCAGCCATAGGGATCAACGTCATGCAGGACAGCAGGGCAGTTTTGGCCGTCTGCGTCTGGGCAACGGCAACAGCGTCCTCGTGCGTGGCGTAATGCGCAAATCCGAGCACTGCCAGACCGATCGTGGAGGAAACGGAATTGGTCAACTTGCCCGTGAAGGACATCAGGGAAAGCATGATACCTTCTGCGCGCGTTCCGGTTTTCCACTCCACGTAATCGACCGTTTCCGCTTCCATTTCCTTGCTCAGAAGATTTTTAAATTCCAGCGGCACACTTGTCACAACAATAAAAAACAGCACCGCAATCACCGTCATCACACCCGGTTTTGCGCCTGCAGGCAGATGCAGCAGCGTCCCTGCCGTTGCAAGATGAAACAGTCCGTGCAGGCCTGCGGCGATCAGACAGCAGACAATGTACATCTTTTTGAAATCCGCGCGCTCACCCAAACGCTCTGTGATCCACGGCACAAGAATGCCGGCAATAAACGGCGCAGGTGCAAGTGCGACGGAAAGCACAGTTACATAAGCCGCGTCTCCCATCAGATCCACGGCAAAATACATCTGTACCGCTGTCTTGACCGTCACAAGCAGGAACGCCATGTTGGACAGGAACAGCATGAAAAGCGGCTTGTTGCGCAGCAGCAGACGGAAGCAGTCTGTGATCGACGGCTCTTCGCCCATATGTTCGGCGCGTTCGCGGCAGTTGCGATATGTCGGACGTGTACAAAGTATAATACCCAAAAAAGCGATTGCACCCGTGATGGTGTACGCGTATTTGGTATGCACTTTAAAAAACGGGATAAGCAGCGCGATCGGCAGCACCGCACCGGGAATCGCACCCACAACGGCGCGCACAATCGAACTGACGCCGAAAAGCTTTGTGCGCTCCACACCGTTCTGCGTGATGGAAAAGGCGAGCGCGCCCATCGGAATATCGAATGCCGTGTAACTCATATCCCATCCGACCAGTGCGATCACGGCAAATATCATCCGCATCCATACCGGCAGCGCGGCGCTGTTCAAAAACACCGCAAAGGTAAAAAAGGCGCACAAAAACGGCGCCCGGCGGATATACGGCAGCATCTTGCCGTCTTTGGTATGGGTTTTATCCACCAATACGCCCATGATCGGATCGTTGAACGCATCCCACAGACCTGTCCAAAACCGCACGCCGCTGACAAACGACAGCGGCAGCCCCAGCAGGTTGGTCAAAAAATAATTCACGTTTCCCGCGCTCATGGCGGATGTACTCATTCCCTGTGCGCCGCGTCCGAGCGCATAAGACAACGTTTCTTTCCAGGTCAGTACGGTCGGCTCTCCTACGTCTGTTTTGACGATTTTGGAGGCAAGAAAGGTACGGAGTTTCTGCATATCGTCGCCTCTTTCCGGATCGTGTATTATTTAAAATCGCGCATATGCACGACTTTGGATCGGCTGTTTTTACGTTTGCGCTTTTTACGGCTGTCCCTGCGCACATAAAGCACAAACAGGAAGTACGCAATCACCAGCAGCGCGAGCAAAAACAGAACCCCGCGCACAACCGGATGGCGCAGCAGCGACCCGATCAGTGAACCGATGAACAGAAACAGGTTGCGGCTCACG
>CAMOCU010000244.1 GCA_946610835.1 uncultured Clostridia bacterium
GGTTCTGCCGCTCGCTGAAAAACGTGTACATCTGCGACCCGGCGGAACTGGAATCTCTGCTGCGGGAGCTTCAATGAGGAATCGCCATGCCTTACGCGGACACGGAAAAAACAGAATTACGAGGCAGTGTGGAGGACATCACCTTTCGCAACGAGGACAACGGCTTCACCGTTTTGGAGCTGAATGTCGGGGGCGAGCTGGAAACAGTGGTGGGTGTCCTTCCTGCCGTTTCTCCGGGTGAGGAGCTGCGGCTGCTCGGCCGGTGGGATATGCATGCGTCCTTCGGCCGCCAATTCCGCGCCGAGCTGTGCGAGCGCAAAATGCCTTCCACCGCGGCGGATCTGCTGCACTATCTTTCCAGCGGCGCGATCAAGGGAATCGGCCCGGCAACAGCAGTCAAGATTGTGGAAATGTTCGGTGAGGACGCATTTGAAGTGCTGGAAAATTATCCGGAGCGCCTGGCGCGTATCAAAGGGATCTCCCCCGGCAAAGCAATCGAGATCTGCCAACGCTTCCGCGAACAGTTTGCGGTACGCGAGGTCATGATCGCGCTTGAGCGCTTCGGCATGACGGCAGCGGAATGTGTGCGCGTGTTTAAAGTCTTTCAGTCCGATGCGGTGGATTGTGTGCGGCGGGATCCGTACTGCCTGTGCGAAGAGGGTATCGGCATTTCCTTTGAACGGGCGGACGCAATCGCGCAGGCTATGGACTCGCAGCCCGATCCCCTTTTGCGCGCGATGGCCGGCATTGTACACACACTGCGGCACAATCTCGGCAACGGCCATACCTGTCTGCCGCGCGACAAAATATACGCCCCCTGCGCGGATTACCTGCATGTGCCTGAATCCGATGTGCGCAACGCGATGGATGCGCTGGTCGAGTGCGGCCGACTGGTCGAAAAGGATATTCAAGGAACGGCGTTCGTTTTTTTGCCCCGGATGTACGAGGCAGAACGCAGCGCCGCAGATCATATTTTAATGAAATTGCGTTTTCCGCCCGCGGGAAGAAGCACGCTGTTGGAAGAAATCCGTTTGGCCGAACAGCACGAGGGCGTGACATACGCAGACAAGCAGCGTGAGGCAATCCGGATCGCCGCTGAAAAAGGCATGCTGATTCTGACCGGAGGCCCCGGCACCGGCAAAACAACGACACTGCGCGGTATTCTGCGCCTGTACGAAGAACAGGGACTGGACGTGGTGCTTGCCGCACCGACAGGACGCGCGGCCAAACGCATGAGCGAAGTCACCGGCCGCGATGCCAAAACGCTGCACCGCCTGCTGGAGGTGGAATGGGACGAAAGCGATCATCCGCGCTTTCAACGCAACGCCCGCAACCCCATCGACGCCACTGCCGTAGTGGTGGACGAGCTGTCGATGGTGGATATCTATGTGTTTGCAAGCCTTATGGAGGCGCTGCCGCTGGGCTGCCGTCTGGTGCTGGCGGGCGACGCCGACCAGTTGCCGCCGGTCGGCGCAGGCAATGTGCTGCATGATTTGATCACAACCGGCCAAATGCCTGTCGTAACGCTCACCGAAGTCTTTCGTCAGGCGCGGGAAAGTCTGATCGTAACCAACGCGCACCGCATCGTCCGAGGCGAAATGCCGCTGCTGCGCGAAACTAAAAAGGACTTCTTTTTTATGGAGCGTTCGCCGGGCATGACCGCCGCAGTGATCGGCAGTTTATGCACGGAACGTCTGCCGCGCGCGTACGGTTATTCGCCGCTCGACGACATTCAGGTAATCTGTCCTTCGCGCAAAGGGCGCACCGGATCGGTGCAGCTCAACGCCATGCTCCAGCAGCTGCTCAATCCCCCCGCGCCCGATAAGAACGAGATCCGTATCAAAGGCACGATTCTGCGTATGGGCGACAAAGTCATGCAGATCAAAAACAATTACGATATTCTCTGGTATCGCGGCAGTGAAGAAGGCGTCGGCGTATTTAACGGCGACATCGGGCAGCTGATCTCGATAGATCTCGGCACGGGTGAACTGGAACTGGAATTCGACGGCAGGACGGCCGTCTATACCGTGGAAAACGCGCAGGATCTTGAACTGGCGTACGCCATCACGGTACATAAAAGTCAGGGCAGCGAATTTCCTGCCGTGGTCATGCCGGCAGCCGGAATCGTACCGCAGCTGAAGTACCGCAATCTGCTATACACCGCCGTAACGCGCGCACGCGAACGGATTGTGCTGGTTGGCAGCGCGGATGAAATACGCGAAATGACGGAAAACGACAAAAAAGTGCGCCGCTACTCGGCGCTGTGGTACTTTTTGACGGAGCATGAAGACACAGTTTTTTAAGACAGCCAAGCGCCTCTTTTACCCGCAGCGCTGCGCGTATTGCGGCCGTGTGATCGACCCGTTCACAGAGCTTTGCGACGCCTGCGCACAAGAGGTCTGCCGTGTACCGCCGCCGATCTGCTTTGCATGTGCACGCAGTAAAAAGGACTGCGATTGCGGCGGCGCGCACAACCGTTTCGTAACCGCGTTCGCTGCGCCGTTTTACTTCGACGGTTCAGTTCGTACCGCGATACACCGCCTGAAATTCAGCGGCGATACTGATGTTGCCGCACCGCTCTCCCGCGAAATGGCAAACTTTGCGTGCGAAGTATTTGCACATGTGCAATTCGACTGCGCAACCTTTGTTCCCATGACCGATCGGGAGCAAAAGGAGCGCGGATTCAACCAAAGCCGTCTATTGTGCGTCGGCGCGGCCAAAGCGCTCGGCATTCCGACGCAGCCGCTGCTTTGCAAGCTGTACGAAACGCGGCGCCAGCGGGAGTTGAGCCGCTGGGAACGAAGCGGCAATGTGCTGGGCGTTTTCGACGTTGTCGATCCTTCGCTCGTCGCAGGCAAGCGCATCCTGCTGTGCGACGACGTGACTACCTCGCGCAGCACGCTCACGGAATGCGCAAAAATGTTGAGAATATACGGTGCACGGGAAGTCTTCTGTCTGACGGCTGCGGTCGTCTCGCCCCGTGACAACCGGAAAGGATGAGAGAATATGCGTATCAACGAATTATTCCGGCAAAAAAAACCGATCTCTTTCGAGATTTTTCCCCCAAAAGGAGAACTGTCCATGGACTCGTTCCGTACGACGCTCGACGCGCTGTCGCGATTGCACCCGGATTTTATCAGCGTGACCTGTTCTGCAGGCGGCTCCGGCGGACGCGACCGCACGGCGGCATTGGCGGGAATTATCCGCCGTGAATACGGCATCGAGGCATGCGCACACCTGACGTGCGTCAATTCCACGGCACAGATGCTCGCGGAGGATGTG
>CAMOCU010000245.1 GCA_946610835.1 uncultured Clostridia bacterium
TGCCGGTGTAGGCCACGCAATTCTTTTCATAATTGTGCGGCAGATGCGGATTGTCCTCGTTCCCGAGGAACGCGAACTGGAACACCCGCATCCCGGGGAAACCGCTCTCGCGCACAAGTCTGGCCGCCGCGGGTGTGATGTTGCCGAGATCCTCCGCAATAATCAGCGCATCGCCTGCTGTTTCGCGCAGCTTTTCGACCAGCTCCATGCCGGGGCCGGGCATCCACTTGCCTTCCCGCGCCGTCTCTGCCCCCGCCGGAACCGCCCAATAAGATTCCAGCCCGCGAAAATGGTCGATCCGTACGCCGTCGAACAGCCGCAGCGCGTGCGCCAATCTGTCGCGCCACCAGCGGAAACCGTCCTGCCGCATGGCGTCCCAATCGTACAACGGATTGCCCCAAAGCTGGCCGTCCTGCGCAAAATAATCCGGCGGCACGCCTGCCACACAGGCGGGCAGATTGTCCTCCCGCAGGCAGAACAGCGCACGGTTGCTGTACACATCGCAGCTGTCCGGCGCGACATAAATCGGGATGTCGCCGATGATGCGGATGCCTTTTTTGGCCGCGTGCGCACGGATGCGCGCCCACTGCTCAAAGAACATATATTGGATAAACTGCCACAAAAAAAGCGTCTGCGGATCGCCCTGCGTCTGTGTCCATGCGTACCACGGCTTTTCATCGTTGGCACTTTTCAGACTCATAAAACGGCAGAACTCCGCCAGATACGGGTCGGCCGCGATAAAATCCGCAATCTGCGCACGCAGCGTTTCATCCGCGCGCGACGCCGCCTTTTGCAGCAGCGCGGTGCGTGTATGATACAGCCGGACGAATTCGCAGCTGTAAGGCGTTTGCTGCCGGGCAGAGGCCAGCTCCTGCGCTGTCAGCAGTCCGCGGCGGTACAGATCCGGCAGATCCACAAAATAAGGATTGCCACCGAATGTGGAATAGGATTTGTATGGGGAGTTGCATTCGTCCACCATACAAAACGGCAGCACCTGCCAAAAGCTGAAGCCGCACTGCGCAAGGAAGTCGATAAATTCGATCGCCGCGTCGCCGAAAGAACCGCAGCCGTAATCGCCGTACAGCGAGGAAATGTGCATGAGCACGCCGCTTGCACGTTTCACGGGTATCCCTCCTTTGAAAATTCCTTTACAAGAGGATACCCCATTTGTGCCGAAAAATCAAGTCTGAAATACGGTTTCCACAACCTTATCGCAGCACTCGGGCGAATAGACCCATCTATCCATGTGCGTGCAGTCCGTAAAGTAGCGGATCGCACCGGGAGCGCTGTCCTGCGGAAACGTGTCCACAACGATGAGCTTGAGCTTCATGCGTTCAGGCAGGATACTTTTGATATACACGCCGGCGCATTGCCCGGGCTGCACGCCGCTGACATATTCCGCCAGACCCGCCAGATTCGGCGTCAGCTCCACGAATATCCCGTACCGCTCCACACTGCGCACGATCCCCGGCACAGTCTGCCCGGCACGGAATTCCTCAGCGTTTTGTTCCCATGTGCCGAGCAGCTCCTTATGTGTGAGCGTGACGCGCCCGGCGTCGTCGACGTTTCTGACCACGGCGCGGATCTCCTGCCCGGTGACAAAGCGAACAGACGGATGCGGTATACGGGATACGGAGATGCTGTCGATCGGCAGCAGCGCGCTCAGTCCGGCGCCGATGTCCGCAAACACGCCGAACGGCTCCATGTGCGTCACACGCGCCCCGATCACGTCGCCGCTTTCAAGCGTTTGAACCATGGATCGGATGCAGTCCGCCTGTACGCTGCGCCGGCTGAGCAGGGCGTGCGTATTGCCGCTTTCATCCGTTTCAAATCCGGTCACTCGAAACGCCACGCTCTTGCCCACGCGGGAGATCAGCGCAATGTCGCGCACTGTGCCCTCCTCGATTCCGGCCGCGCCTTCCATGCGCGGGATGATCCCCTTCATGCAGCCCAGATCCACATGCAGATCATGCGCCGCATCGCACAGCGTCACACGTCCTTCCAGAATCTGGCCGGTCTGCATGGCCTCCTGCAGGCCGAACACCGACGAGAGCGCACGGCGGTTGCGCGCCGTATGCAGCAGGCTGCCTTCGGGCAGAAAGCCGCTTTCGCGCTGCTTTGTGCCGACGAATTCTTTTTGCGTTTCCGATGAAATATACATAAAACGTCCACCTTTCCGGGTTTTCCTGTATTGCATCGTATGAAATACGGAGATAAAAAATGCACAAAATTCTATACATTTACGCACGGATGTGGTATAATGAAGTTTGAATTATTCTGCAATGGAGGCGTGAATATGGAGATCCGCGTAGGCGACGTGCTGACTTGCCGCAAAAAGCACCCCTGCGGCAGCGACCGGTTCGAGGTGCTGCGCACGGGGATGGATCTGCGGATCAAATGTCTCGGCTGCGGGCACGAGATTCTCACGCCGCGCGCCAGACTGGAGCCGCGCATCCGAAAGATTGACCGTCCGCAATAGAATATGCAGTTTATTCCAATCCATGCATTCCGGGAGGCAGTATGTTTGAACAGTTGCGCAGCATCGAAGAAAAATTGGACGATCTCAACCGACAGCTTTGCGATCCGCAGATCGTGTCGGATCTGGAAAACTATACGCGCATATCCAAGGAAGTCAAACTTCTGACGCCGCTGGTGGAAACGTACCGCAGCTTTCTGCGTGCGCAGCGTACCGCGCAGGACGCGCGGGAAATGCTCGAGGATGCGTCGCTT
Organism: uncultured Clostridia bacterium; assembly: GCA_946610835.1. Taxonomy (GTDB): domain Bacteria; phylum Bacillota; class Clostridia; order Oscillospirales; family Acutalibacteraceae; genus UBA1425. The sequence goes on from CAMOCU010000245.1 coordinate 2,731, forward strand.
GAACGGGAGATGCGTGATCTGGCTGCCGAAGAGTTTGAGCAGGCCAAAGCCGACTGCGCCGCGCTTGCCGAAAAGCTCAAAGTGCTCCTGCTGCCGCGCGACCCCAACGACGAACGCAGCGTCATTGTCGAAATCCGCGCCGGTGCGGGCGGCGAAGAAGCCGCGCTGTTTGCCGCCGTGCTGTACCGGATGTACACCATGTACGCCGAAACGCAGGGCTTTCGCTGCGAGATCAACTATGCCAACGAAACGCAGCTGGGCGGCTTTAAGGAGATCAGCTTTATGATCGAAGGCGAGGGCGCCTATTCGCGCTTTAAGTTTGAAAGCGGCGTGCATCGCGTCCAGCGCGTCCCTGTGACAGAGAGTCAGGGGCGCATCCAGACTTCGACCGTTACCGTCGCGGTTCTGCCGGAGGCGGAAGATGTGGATGTACAGATCAACGAGGCAGACCTGCAGATCGACACGTTCCGCTCCAGCGGCGCGGGCGGCCAGCACATCAACAAAACCGACTCCGCCATCCGCATCACACACCTGCCCACGGGTACG
>CAMOCU010000246.1 GCA_946610835.1 uncultured Clostridia bacterium
CAAATTCTGCTTGTCTGTTTGAGAATGCGCTTGCGCGCCGACAGCGGCCATTGCGCTGCCAAGGCAGAATTCTTCCCGTGTACGCAGCACTCTGTCCATGTCGCCCAAAAGGCGCAAAAATCCGTTCGTTGCCGTTTCAAACAGCCGGCTGTCGCGTTTGGCGTATCCCTCCATAACAGCGGCGTACAGCCGCCGTGCGTAGTTGGACAACATCTGCCGTGTTACGTCGCAGACGTCGAAACAGTATCCATCCGTGTAATCTCCTTCGGAGGCGAGCATTTTTTCAAGTGCAAGACACAGTTCGCGGTTGTCGTAATGCAGCGCAAGCGTATCGCCCGGCGCAGTGTGGCGCAGTTCGGTCGAAGGACGGCATGCCGGAATGGAGCCAACGGGCAGATCGGGCGATTGCGTACCATAGCAGGTTTGGTACAATATTTTTGCCGCCTCACGCAGGCAATCCTCCTCGCTGCCCCAACGCGTACATGCCGTGCGGATAAACAGTGATTCTGGCTTCTTATTCATTCCGGCCATGCGCTGCCCGGCGCATGCGCTGAGCAGGGGATTGGCCGAAAGATTTTCGTCCAGAATGCCGATTCCGGCGGCGTCCGGCGGAACCGGCAGCGTGCAAAGCGATTGAACATCTCCGGTCAGAGCAGTGTGTCCGCCTTTGTTCAGCCGCACACACGCGATATGCGGCAGACCGCTCTGCGCAAGCGTGCCGCTGTCGTCCAGAACAAGCGCATTGCCGCACGGAACATCCCGCAGCAGCGCGGCGGTATGCGCACATGTGTGGCTGACCCAGATGGCGCCCGGAACGTTGTGCTGCAGCGAATCATGAATCGCCCGGCCGTACTTTTCCATCAGCTGCTCCTCGCGCATACGCGGGAAAACGCCGAGGAACGGGTCGGCGACATAATATTTTGCCGTGCCGAAAAACTCCGCCTGCTTGCTGTAGAGCGCATCCGCCATTTGCGCAAACAGCGCATCATTCGCTGACACACGGTATGTAAACGGAAATTCCGCAAAATTTGTCAGAAAGAACAGATTGGCCTGCTTGTTGTAGCCCTTCATATATTTCGGCGCGTGCCCGGCGAATCCCGGCAGCGCGGGCTCGATGCCAAGCTCACGCATACGTTCGAGTATGCTGCAGGCGAGTGCGCGACGCGCCTTGAGATCGTTGGTGTCAGTCAACGACAAAAAGCTGTCGAGCCTGCCCATCAGCTGCAGCGGATAGTATGCTCGGCCGGACAGGAACTCCATCGCATCCTCGCGCCGGATGCCCATCTCCAGCGCGGCATAATACCAGACTGCCTCGTGGCCGATCGGCATATACATGCAGTTGACGCCCATGAGCGCGAGCCGATCCAGTTCCCGCTCCCAGCGCGGCAGATCCCAGTACATCGCGCCGTGCAGATAGCTTTCGTACGTCATGCCCCAGCGGATCGCCGGCAAATTTGCATACAGCGGCTTTGCGGGCAGCGTTTCCGGCGCGCCTTCATAGGCACGGTCGTTGCCGCAGCCGGACAAGTCTATGCCAAAACATTCGCGCAGACACCGCCCCAAAGCGCAGGCTGCCGCGCTCGCGGATGTGGCGCGCAGCGTCAAAAGATCCCCCTCCCGGAGGATCTCGTACTGTTCCCGGCCGTCCGGCTGGGGAGAAATCTGTGTGCGGATGCGTGCGGAAAGCTGCGGCGCAATGCGTTCGATCAAACGATCCATAGCGTGCCTCGTTTCTGTTTATTTGTGGTTATGCAGAATCTTTTCACCGTCAAAGAAGAATGCGCCGAAGCCGTGACCCGTCTTTTGGCCTGCGATCAGACGGTCGGCAAATGCGCGGCGCAGGGAAGTGTCGCGCGGCAGATCCTGCGGCAGCGCATCCTTATCTTTGCCGAAGACACGCCATGCGTCGGAAAACTCATCCGCATCCTCCCAGTGCAAAATGTCGAAGCAGTCCATAAATTTGAGAATGTTCGACTTCTGCGGCAGAAAATCATAGTGCGGCGGGTACAGCAGCCACGATCCGCAGCAGAACGGCATCAGACCTGTTTCAGGATCTTTGAGATCGGCGAAATAGGGGAAATTGTATGCGCGCTGCAGAGCGTCAAGGATTTTGTCCTCGGTCAGCGGGCCGAGAGAGGGGATATGCATATTGACCATTTCGCCGCCGTTGCGTACGATTCCTTTGCCGCAAATGTACGGTTCATCGCGCCGATAGTCTGTACGCTCAAATTGCAGGCGGCCGAGCGCAAAGCGCGTCATTTCAAAAAATCCGAAGAACCAGTTGCCCACAAACGTGCCGTTGATGCCGTACACAGCACGGCATTCGACCAGTTTTGCGCGCAGATCTGTCATGGAATCCCAGAAAATCTGCTCGTTGATGCCTTTTTGTGCGTACCGTTCACGCAGGAAATATGCCTCGTACATAAACATGTACAGATCCATGGTGTACGGATGCACGCCGATTTGTTCGCCCAGCGCATCAATCGCGGGGAAAATCGGGGATTCGTCCTCGTCGTCGGTAAAGCGGCGGTACACGTTGTCGAATTCGGCGTTGGCGTCCGCATCTGCAAGCACGGCGTTATGTGCCCGGCGGAAATCGTCCTTCGCATCTTCCGGGTAACCGGTCTTGTCCATAAAAAGTTCGAGAAATTCTGCTATGTTTTTCATATTTTGTTCCTGCCTATCGTATAATGATTTGGGAGTTGATGGTATGCGAAAATGGTGGATGTTGCTGTGCATCCCGCTGCTTCTGTGCGGATGCGAGCGCGGCGAGCAGGTGGACCCCGTGCTGTTTTGCGCGCAGTTCAACCGACGGGCGGCGCATTTGCACGTGCGCGAGGAGGACGCGCTGTATCGCGGGGACGGGGAAATGATGCTGTGGGCGGACGGAATCTGCATGCGGTTGCTGACGAACGAGGACAGCGCTGTCCATACGGTAGTCATCACATCTCCGGTCACGCGCCGCGACGATCTGCTTGAGGCGGCGGAAACGGCCTTCGGCGTGCTTTCGTCCCCGCTCGGGGAACAGCTGCCTGCCGATCTGCCGCAGGCAATCCGCAATGCGGGGACGAATGTGCAGACGATCCGCACACAGCGGTTTGTTTATCTTGTGTTTGCATTGCCGGAGTGCGTGAGTGTGATGCAAATCAATTCGTCGTACTCTCCGCTTCCTGAGCGGCCGACTCTGCGTCGTCCAGAATCTGAATAAACTGCGCCACATCGCCTGTTGCAAGCCCGCTTGCGCCGCGTGCGTACAATGTTGCCGCATCC
>CAMOCU010000247.1 GCA_946610835.1 uncultured Clostridia bacterium
GAGTGGCTGATGAACCCGCTGCGAACAGCAGAATCTGCAGCCATAGCGGCGCATGCAGCAGACTGCTGATGAGTGCAGTCAGAGCGCCCAAGGCAAACCAGATTGTGACCAGCTGGGGCGTAACGGCTTCAAACACGCCAAGTACGATCACCGCAACAAGCCAAAGAATCGTAATGGAAAACGGCATTCTGTTCACCTCCACAGATTTCTTGACATCATTGTATCATACTTTATTCTGTTTTTCAATTCCAAAAAAATGTAAAAGTAAATATTTTAAAAATTTTTTTGAAAACACTAAACATTTTAAGAAATATGTGATATAATACAAAATAGCATAAAGGAGGATTTTGTCTATGATGCAGAATTCTATGTTTGATCCGCAACCGCAGCCTGTGCATACACAGACCGCGCCTGTGAAACACAAAAAGAAAAAAAAGAAGAAGAAAAAGAAACACGTCGTGCTGTCCGTGTTTCTGAGCTTTTGTCTGATCGTGTTTTTGACAGGGTGTATTGTCGGCGGATATGTGCTGACAAACGCGTTTCTTGTCATCGGCGGCAGCCCCGTCATCAGTCTGGAGGATGAAAAATCCAACCAGAATCAGACCTCCTTTATTTATGCGTATAACGAAAATAACGAGCCGTATGAGTACATGCGTCTGCATGGCGAGATCAACCGCATCTGGGTGGATTACGATGAAATTCCGCAGGATCTGGTCGACGCCTTTATTGCGCTTGAGGACAAGCGTTTTTATTCGCACAAGGGCGTGGACTGGTACCGCCTGGGCGGTGTTATTTCCTCGCTGACATTCGACGAAGGTGCGTCCACAATCACGCAGCAGCTGATCAAAAACGTCACGGATCACCGCGAGGTGACCATTGTGCGTAAATACAACGAAATCCTCAGCGCGCTCAATCTTGAAAAAAATTATGACAAAAAAGATATTCTTGAGGCGTATCTGAACGTTGTCTATCTCGGTTCCGGCTGCTACGGCGTCAAGACCGCTGCCGAGACATATTTCGGCAAAGAGCTCAGCGATCTCAATCTTGCGGAGTGTACGGTGCTCGCTTCCATCACCAAAGCGCCGTATTCGTTCAATCCGCTTTACAACCCGGAAAAGAACCGCGCGCGTCAGGTAGAATGCTTGAACAAAATGCTTGAACAGGAGTTTATTTCCAAAGCGGAATATGATGCAGCCAAAGCCTACGATTTGATTCTTTCCAACGATCCGCGCTTTGTATCCAGTGTGGAGCGCGAGAATGACGAGGAAGAGGAGCAGTATCAAAACTTCTATGTGGACTTTATCATCGACCAGGTCATCAGCGACCTTGTCAGCCAGCACGGTTATACGCGCTCCGAAGCGACAAAAATGATCTATTACGGCGGCTTGCAGATTTACAGCGCCGTGGACACACGGATTCAGAACATTCTGGAAGATGTATATTCCACCCGTTCCGCATTCCCGAACCCGAACGAAACCGATACCGAAGATCATCCGGCGGTGCAGTCGTCCATGACCATTATGGATTACAGCGGCCGTGTGGTTGCCATCGTCGGTCAGGCGGGCGAAAAAGACGGCGTTCGCTGTCTGAACCGTGCGGCAGATTCTCCGCGTCAGCCCGGGTCAAGCATTAAACCGCTGTCGGTTTACAGCCCTGCCATCGAAAAGAACGCCATCACATGGTCGTCTATCATCAAAAATCAGGCGTTGTCGATCAACGGAAAACTGTGGCCAAAAAACGTGGACGGCTCCATGAGCGGCAGTTCGCGCACGGTGCAGTACGCGTTGGAGGTTTCGCTCAATACGGTTCCTGCGCGGATCGTGTACGACGGTATCCTTCCCGGCGGCATCAATACGTGTCTGGATTATATGACCAATCATTATCATCTCAAACACGTGGACATGACGAACGACGCCTCGCTTCCGCCGGTCTGTGTGGGCGCCATGACATACGGCGCGACGACGCTCGAAATGTGCGCGGCCTATGCCTCGTTCGGAAACGGCGGCAAATATTATAAACCGTACTGTTACTATGAGGTCAAGGACAGCTCCGGCGAAGTGATTCTGTCCAATCGTGAACCGGAATGGGAGCAGGCGATCTCCGAAGACACGGCGGACGTTATGTGCGAGCTTTTACAAACGGTTCCGATTTCCAGCTACGGCAGCGGCTACACGGTGCAGAATTTCCCGGTAATGTGCAAAACCGGCACAACGGACGAGGACATGAACCGCTGGTTCTGCGCGGGAACGCCGTACTATGTCTGCTCGATTTGGTATGGGTATGACCTTGCGAAGAATATGCATACGACCGTCAACCCCTGCGGACGCATCTTTCTGGATATTTTCAGCAAAATCCACAAGGATCTCGACGCCAGCAAAAGCTTCCCGAAGAGCGGCAAAACGATCAAAAAATCTTACTGTGCCAACACCGGACTTCTTGCCGGCAGAAATTGCCCTGTTGGCGGATATGGCTGGTATAAAACAAGCGATCTGCCGAAAACATGCAGCAGCTGCTCCTGGCGCAGTACCGAATCCTCCGGAAATTCCTCGGGCAGTTCCACCATCGGGGATGTTATTGAGGCCGTGCAGGAAGCCGCGGGCAATACCGGATTATTCTCGAATTTCTTTTCCCGCACGGAATGATGAATGATGATTATTTTAGGAATTGATCTCGGAGACAGCCGCACAGGCGTTGCGGTCTGCGACCGATTGGAAATGCTCGCCTCGCCGGTAACCGTCATCCCGGAGCGGTATATTCCGCATGTGCTTGACCGCGTCGCACAGATTGTGCTCGAGCAAAAGGCGGAACAGATTGTGGTCGGTTATCCGAAAAATATGAACGCATCGGTCGGGGAGCGCGCCGAAAAGTGTGCTGCCTTTGCACAGGAGCTTCAGGCAAGGACGGGTGTCGAAACCGTTCTTTGGGATGAACGTCTGACGACCGTGATCGCGCATTCCGCACTCAACGAAACCAAAACGTACGGCAAAAAGAGAAAGGCTATCATCGACAGTGTTGCGGCTGTCCTGATTCTGCAATCTTACATTGACCGCAGGAGAATAGAACATGAACGTTCTTTACAGAGCACATAAACCTTTGCCCGCAGCGGTGCGCATGATTGCTGCGGTATGTATCGGGGCAGCATATTTTGTATGCTGCCTTCCGTCTTTTCATCTGATCGGGCATTTCGCTGTGCAAATGGCGCTGTCGGTTCTTTTGTCTGTAATGGTAACGGCTTTGCTGTTTTTTTTGCTTCCGCGCAGCCTG
>CAMOCU010000248.1 GCA_946610835.1 uncultured Clostridia bacterium
CGGCCTGTTTCGCAGTCTTGAAAAGTTTGCTCTTGGAGCCGTAGTAACCTTTGGCAAGCTTGAGAACTTTATTTCTTCTTTTGCGCGTCATTGTTGCGCCTTTAATACGAGCCATGAGAAATTACCTCCGAAAATTTAGAATGAATGTACGGGATTATTTATAGGGGATAAGACGCTTGATCTGTCTCTGGTTCGTAACGTCCGCAACAGATGTTTTGCGCAGGTTTCTCTTGCGCTTGGTGCTCTTCTTGGTCAGGATGTGGGATTTGTAGGCGTGGCCGCGGATGGGCTTGCCGTTCTTGGACAGCTTAAAGCGCTTTTTCGCACCGCTGTGGGTTTTGATCTTAGGCATTTTGAGTATCCTCCTTAATAATTACTTGCCGGTCTTGGCGTTCAGGAACATGAGCATCTGGCGACCCTCAAGCTTGGCCGGTTTTGCAACCGTGCCCCACTCCGCACAAGCCTCGGCAAACCGTTCCATAGTTTTGGTACCGATCTCCGGATGTGCCATTTCACGACCGCGGAAACGGATCGACACTTTGACCTTGTTGCCGCCCTCGAGAAATCTTTTGGCGTGACCGACCTTCGTTTCAAAGTCGTGCGTATCAATTTTCAGAGAAAGACGGATCTCCTTGACCTCAATGACATGCTGATTCTTTTTTGCTTCCTTCTCCCGCTTGGCCATCTCGAAGCGGTACTTGCCGTAATCCACAATCTTGCAGACAGGGGGCTTGGCATTGGGAGCGACCTTGACCAGATCGAGATTGCGGCTGTCGGCAATCTGCTGCGCTTCGGCGGCAGACATAATACCCAGCTGTTCTCCGTCATCTCCGATCAGACGAACTTCTTTGTCCCGGATGGCATCATTGATTTGCAGTTCTTTGATAGCGATGATCAAACACCTCCAAATAAAGCAAAAAAATTAAAGCACAGACAGAAGCTGTCCATGCCGATCCACAGGATACCGCGCGCCCTATATGCGCACGTGCGTATCATATAGACCTTGCGCGGACGAAACCTCGCAGGTGAGAACAGAATCTGTTCTGCTTTATTGTGTTACGTATTTTACCACGTTATTCCCGCGCTGTCAAGTGTTTTTTACAAAAAACTGTGCAGCCGGTCTTTGCTGCTTTCTTTTTGCGTGAGCGGTCTGCTGCCCGCGCCTGCTGCGCACCGATCGGCATTCCGCATTTTCCCGCCTGCGCGCAACGGTCAATCCTGTTGCTGCCGGCCATTGCGGCCTCAAACAACCGATTGGCCCTTCGTTTCCGGCAAAGCCGTTGACAAACGGAGCCGCAGTGCGTCTGCGGCTCCGGAAGAATTTTATTTTACGGCGTCTGCGCCCTCGCCGTTGCGCTTTTCGTTGAGTGCGTCCAGCATGCGCGTGTGTTCCGCGTCGCTGAGCTTATACTTGAGCGTCGGCAGCGCGGAAAGCACCATGCCGATCGCCGGCGGAACAGAAACCAAAAAGAACATTGCCGCGGCATATTTGCCGTTTGCGTAAGTAGTAAAGTCCGCGCCCTTGAGCAGCGCATCGTTCAGCACGGCGACATTTTCGCCGGAAAAGCCGACGATCGCATACACCCCGCCGGAAATCAACGACGCAATACCGGCGGAAAGTTTTGTGATGAAAGACTGACCGGCAAAGAAAACGCCGTCTGGACGGATACCGTTGTTGTATTCCTCATAGTCCACGCAGTCCGCGATCATGATCGACTGCAGCACATTCAGACCGCCCTGCGCCCAGGACGCAACAAAGAACACCACGCTGATGAGGATAGTCATCGCCCAGCTGAGCAAATTGCCACCGGACGCTTTGTACACGACGAACACCAGCGCAAAGGGGATCGCACCGAACAGGGAATAGGCATTATATAAGGTTTTCTTTTCGAACTTGCGTGCAAGGCCGGGCGTCACGCCGGACGAAACGAGCATACCGCCCATAATGCCGATGAACAAAAGCACCACCTTGATGATCGTGGAAACATTCAGCCCCGCTTCGGTCATCAGTGTTCCGGCAAGATCGTTGTTGAAGAAATAGTACATGACAAGCGTCATCGCAACGATGCTCAGCAGCTGGATCGGGCTTCTCAATACGCCGGAAATCAACAGTTGACGGAACGGTCTGCAGCGCCACATGGTCTGGAAGTTTTCCTTCATCGTGTGTGACTCTCCGGACTGTGACACACGCTCGTGCACAGAAAGTCCCGCAACCTCAAACAGAACGCAGGAGATCACAGTCAGGATCACGGCGGTCAAAATGTACGCCGCGTGCAGGGAATGCGCGTCGTCCATGCCCCGGGCGCGGAAGATTCCCTGAAATGCCGGCGCTATAAACGTGAACGCCATACCGATTACACCGAAGGATGCGCAGATACGCGCCAGCGAAAGCGCTTTGGCACGGTCATTCTGATCCTCGGTCATCAGGCTTGTCACACCCCACAGCGGAATGTCGCCAATGGTATACGTCATACCCCACAGAATGTACGACACCGCCGCCCATGCGACAATCAGCACACGCATCCCGGGGGAAGCAAGCGTGTAAGAGCCGTCCGCGTTCGGCCATGCATACATGCCGTTGACGAACGGCAGGATCGTTGTCACCAGGATCACGGGAGGAACAAACATCAGATACGGTTTGCATTTGCCCCATTTGGTGCGGGTCTTGTCCACGATGGAACCCATCATCGGATCGTTGATCGCATCCCACACACGCGCCACGGCAAAAATGATCGAACAGGCGATCGCCGGGATAAAAATCACGCTTTGAAAGTAAAACGTCAAACCCGTAGCGATGATGTTGTAAATAATGTTCTGTCCGGCAAGACCCACCAAGTAACCGGTCAGCTCGCGCTTGGAATAGGTTGTGCCGTATGCATTTGCTGCTTGTTTGCCCATACACGTAAAACCCTTTCGTCTTTTCTTTGGAATCGCCTGATTCTATTATATATGTCTGCCCGGAATAATGCAAGGTTTTTTTGAGCAAAAAAAGGACGGGTTCCGAAAAACCCGTCCGTAAAGAATCAAAGATGCATGGCGGCAATGATCTGCCTTTTGTAACCAAGAAACGCGTCCGTCAAATTGAAATCGTCTTCCTTTTGCGCGTCGATACAAATCTCGGCGCTGATTCTGCCCGGCCGACCTGAAAGGATGTAGATCCGGTCGGAAAGCAGGATCGCCTCGTCAATATCGTGCGTGATAAAAATGGCGGACAGGTCGATCCGGCGCATAACATCCAGACACCACTTGTG
>CAMOCU010000249.1 GCA_946610835.1 uncultured Clostridia bacterium
TGTGCGGGATACGGGACAGACAAGTATTTCGCCGCTGTGTTCGCCGCGACGAATGTAGATATGCCGCAGATCGCCCTTGCCGGTCTGTTCGTTGTAAATCGAAATGCCGTAGGTGCGGATCCACGCATCGAAAATATGCAGGATGCGTTCAAATTCCGGCGGCTGCAGTCTGCAACCCGGACAATGAATGACCCGATGACTGCGCGGTGCAAAAAAGCCCATTGCTACGCCGTCCGCTGTCTGCTGCAGCGGAAACTGCGCCTTGTTGCGGTAGGCGTTGACCTTGGGCGAGGGGACAATCGGCTCCACAGCGCCGGAATAGCCGCCGATGCGCCGCAGATTTTCGCGCACCTGATTTTCCTTCAGCCGCAGTTCCGCGTCATAAGTAATGTGGCGGAACAGACATCCGCCGCATCGGGGAAACGCGGCGCAATCCGATTCAATCCGGTCGGGCGAGGGAATGTGCAGGGCGCGGATCTTGCCGAAGGCACAGGTCTTATTGACTTTCAGAATCTGTACGGCTGCTGTGTCCCCTGCGGCCGCGGCGGGAACAAGCACCGCCATGCCGTCCACATGCCCCACGCCGCTGCCGGAAAGCGTGCAGTCGGTAATGGCCAGATCCAGTATTTCATTCTTTTTCATAGAGCTCCTTTCCGCAAGAGATATTATCTGCCTGCCAGACGCTCTGTCCATACGGTATACGCAATGCGCAGCAGCCCTTGCAGATCCCAAATGGAGAACAGTTTGTTCAGCAGAGGCATCCATACGCCGCTGTAACGGACGGTCGGCTCGGCGGGAACCGTTTGCGGATCGCCTTGCGGCGCTGTTTTGCCGCCGCAGATCGTAAAACCGAATGTTTTGCTGTATACGGGGATGACGCCGCCAAGCTGGATATAATCCACCGTGATGTTTATGCCTGTGTTGTCTTCATCCGGGACGCTGCCGCGGATCGGCAGCACTGCCGTTTCACCGGGCTTGAGGAGCTTTTGCCCGAATGTTTTAAACGTAATCCCCTTATCCGTCGTGACGGCGAGCAGGCGAAGCGGATATTTGCGTGAAAGATTTGTCACGCGCAGCGCTGTATCCTGCGCATGCAAAAAGCCGTAAGTACTCCGGTCAAAGGATACATACACCGTGTCGGTGGGGTTATGACTGCCTTCAAACTGCGGATAGCGCGGATCGGCGTGCACATCCGTTGCGCCTTGCGCATCCGTCAAATGGCAGATCAGATCCAGCACGGACGGATCCTTTGGCCCCATGCCGTGGAACATATCCTCGACAAACCAGGTCTCCTCGGGCAGATATGCCGTGGATGCGTCAATCGTACGGTCGGGGGAAAGGTGGCGGTGTGCCTTGCCGCAGTCCGCGGCGCAGACATATCCGTCCGCAAAGCGTGTGTCCATGGGCGCGCAGACGGCGCCGGTCGTGTCGCTTGTGCGCAACAGACCGTCGGCATTTTCGTACAGCCCTGTTACAGAAGTGTGGCCGGTGCCGGCAACGAGATAGACATGGCCGCCGTTCGCGCGCACGCTTTCAAAGATTTCCGGGTAACGGGTCATCACTTCGTTGTGGATATAGTCGCTGTTCGCGATCAGTTTTGCGCTCTGAACAGGGTCGAGCAACTCTGCTTTCAGCGATTCATAAAACTGCGGCGGAATCAAATCCCAGATGCTTGTCCAATACAGGATCGCCTGCCGCGCATATTCCACCGCAAGTCGGGCGCACAGCGGATCGAGCACTTTCATTTTATCCGCACGCAGCAGCCAGTGCAGCTGCGTTTCCGTGACCTCGCCGTATTCAACAAAATGCGCGATCAATTCCTCGTCCAGATGAACAATGCCGCTGAGCGAATCATAGGCGAAGGCCGCGCCGCCGAGTGCGGGAACGGTCAGCACCACGTTGTCGAGATCCCCGCATGCGCCGTATCTGGCCAGATACGCGCCGACGATCAGACCGCCGTAACTGACCGCGACGAGCCGTACCTTTTGCGCACCTGTGTAAGCTTTGACCTGCTGCACATACCGCCGCAGATTTTCCGCGCCTTCTCGCGCGCCGTGACGAAAATCCGAATAGCAGAAGAACAGATTGTCCTTGCCGACCGATTTGACAAGCCCGTCCGCAAGTACTTGCTCGGTGATATATTTTTCGGTTTTATGCGCCATAAGATAGCTGTATGTGCTTTCCTCGGGCTTTACATACATTGTTCCGATGGGCACAACATCGCTGCCGTCCGGATTGCATTGGAGGTTGCGCGTCGCTTCCAGAATCAGATTGCCGGCGTAGCGAACCATGCGCTCTTCATTTCCGGCGATGAGTCCGCCCGCTGCGGCAATCCCATCCGCGAGCCCGGACAGCGCCACGCTGATCAGATGATTGAAATCCGGCTTCCAGATCTTTGTTTCTGCAGCGGTACCCGGATCCTGTACGAGCGTGGGCGAGCCGTAACCCGGCACAAGGATGACCGGAATCTCCGGCTGCGCTGCGGCGCTTGCGAGCGCTGCCTGCGCACAGCAGACGGCCAGACACAGCGCCAAAAATACAGACAATACTCTTTTGAACATCATAAATCCCTTCTTCCATAAATTCTATTATACTGAATAAATAGAAAAGCTGTCAAGAACAATTGTATTCTTTTCAAAAATGCGGCTGAATGTCGGTGGGTGAAAATGCATGAAAATTTACTATTTTTGAAAAATGAAAATTTACTATTTTTGAAAAACTTCTTGCATTAAATATGGAAATATGATATTATGAAAAGAAAAAGGGATGAAAAATTCATGGAAACCATGATCGTCGCTGTTACAACGGTTTGTTCGGTGTTGGCACTGCTGTTTGCGGTCTTCACGGCCTCCCGGGTTATGAAGTTCCCCGAGGGTACGGAACGGATGAAAAAAATCTCCGCTTCCATCCGCAGCGGAGCGAACGCCTATTTGCGTCGTCAATACCGCATTGTGCTGATCTTTTTCGGCGTGATGTTTGTTGTTTTGGGTGTGATGGCTTTCCTCAAACTGCTCACACCATATGTGCCGTTTGCATTTTTGACGGGCGGATTTTTCTCCGGATTGTCCGGATTTATCGGCATGAAGATCGCCACCGCGTCCAATGCCCGCACCGCCAATGCCAGCCGTGAAAGTCTGAACCGCGGCTTGCGTGTGGCTTTTTCCGCAGGAAGCGTGATGGGCTTCACAGTCGTGGGTCTGGGGCTGCTGGATATTTCGATCTGGGTTTTCCTGCTTAAATTTGTCTTT
>CAMOCU010000250.1 GCA_946610835.1 uncultured Clostridia bacterium
ATATTCCATTATAATGATACAGTTTCATATTATAGGGTTTTGGCAACCAAAAGTCAAGCTTTTTTGTTCCGATTCAGAATGATTCTGGTGTAATTTTTCTTCGTTTTTTATGAATTTACAGTATATTCATATTTTGTTTACAAATTGTACACACTTATTGCAACTTCAACAAACTGCAAACCGTCTATACAGCAGTTTGCACAAACCTAAAAAAGTTTCAACTGTTCCGCGCTTTTCGGTTCTGGCAATCATTCCTCTGCTTTTCGGCAATGCAGTTTCATAACAACATGCAAGCTGTAAAAAACTATGCCGAAGCGTTGTGTATAAACGCTTCGGCATACATTACTGTTTTGTTTTGACCTTGCATCATCGCGAAACATAATTCAGCGGATTCGTCACAGCACCGTTGACGATCACCTCAAAATGCAGATGCGGCCCCGTGGAGTTGCCGGTGGAACCGATGGAGGCAATACGTTGTCCGGCAGTCACCTGCTGCCCCGGACGCACAAGGATCGATCCGGTAATGCAATGCGCATATCGGGTCTTGATTCCGTTGCCGTGGTTGATAAGCACCTGCTGGCCGTAACTGTTACCGGTGGAACCGGCAATTTCAACCACACCGGATGCCGCTGCCACGATCGGCCGACCGAGCGCACCACCGGTCGTGATGTCGAGCCCCTTATGTCCGTTATGGCCGAAATATTGGCTGATCATACGCGCCGTGGGCGTAGGCCACATAAAGCCTCTTGCAGAATATGTGCCGCCGTAATATCCGGCGCTGCCGGCCTTCGCCGTACCGACCTCGACTCTTTCGTTGACCGGCTCTTTCAGTGTGACGCGGCTGATCTCCTCGAGATCTACCACCACGCCGTTGACCGTCGTAATGCTGAGCGTGACCTGATCGATTCCCTTTTCCCCCTGGCTGAGGATTCGTCTGTCACCGGAGAAAAGTTTGGAGTTATAGGACGTTTCGGACTTGAAGTCCACTTCCTCCCGCCGCACCTCGGTACGCGTAATTTTGGGTGTGACGTAATTTTCCGCGCGGGCTACCAGCAGGCGGCTGCCCACGAGGATCGTCTCGCCGATCTCAGGATTAAGCGCCTTCAACTCGCTGACTGTCAAATGGTGATCCGAAGCAATCTTGGAAAAGGAATCCCCGCTCTGCGCAATGTAATACTGCGCCTGCTTTTTGGGCGAAGCGAGCGTTGCGCCGAGTTTGTTGGCGTCCCACATGGAGCGGGAGTTTTCGGGGTAAAGCCCCTGAACATAATCCACAGATTCAAGAAAGCCGGCCGTTGCGCCGGCGCCGGCGTTCTGCTGCTCAAGAATGGTATTGAACACGCTGCGTGCATCGTTCTCATTTTTGACTGAACAAAGAAACTGCCCGTCGATAAACACACCGCAAGCGTTTGTGATATTGGCGTCGGACGCGCGAATGAGGTTGTCGCTGAGAATATCCGTATCGACAAGCTTGTTGACCGACACGAGCGAAAGCTCGTACTTCGGCGTTTCAAGCAAATCCGTCCGCTCCGCTTCGTCCAGCCCGACAGAAAGCTTTTCAGACGCTTTGTTGCGCGCCTGCAGATAAACCGATTCGTTGGAAATGTATCCGATTGTCTGCTCGCCGTACACAACGCGCAGCGCATATGTCAGATCCTGCCAGTGATGAATTTCAAAGATCAGCACCACAGCCATAAGAATCGGGAGCGCTGTATTGAACGCAGTTCGGAAGAAATGACCGTGCCTGCGCAGCGCTTTGCCGACATAACGGCCGAAGGTTTTGATCCACAGCGCTGTGCTCTGTTTCCACGCACTGCGCAAATCCGCGGATGCGCGGTGCATCTCGGCACGAAGGTATGTCCACTCCACGCGGAAATTCCGCACGGAACGCACAATAAAAAAATTCAGCGCGGAAATCAGAATATAGAGCCAGGAAAAAACGGAGAGGATCGGTTTGCGCAGCACACGGCTGATCGCGCGTCCGATTCGCCGGAATTCCCGTCTTGACCGCAGCCCGATGTATGTAATCAGCCGGAACATTGCCGCACCTCCCTGTTTTCACAAAATTACAATGGTATATTATAGCAAAGAAATCCCCGCGTTGCAAGCTTTTTCTGCGAATTTATCAGTTCATGCCGCCGCTGCCGACTTGCGCATACAGCTGCTCAACAGCCTGCCGCAGCGCCGCGTGCGGCGCAGAGGACAGCAGCGGATCGGCCGCGAGCAGCCGTTCGGCACAGTCGCTCGCCTCGTGCATGAGTTTGGTCTGGGACAACATATCTGCAATTTTCATTTCCGGCAGACCGTGCTGGCGGCTGCCGAAAAAGTCGCCGGGACCGCGCATCTGCAAATCCTCGTCGGCAATTTTGAAGCCGTCCGATGTGCGTGTCATCACGCGAAGCCGCCGCTGCGCCTCCTCGTTGACCGCATCGGAAATCAGCACACAGCTGGATGCAGCCTGTCCGCGGCCGATCCGCCCGCGCAGCTGATGCAGCTGCGACAGTCCGAACCGCTCCGCATTCTCGATCACCATAATCACCGCGTTCGGTACGTCGACGCCAACCTCAATCACTGTGGTCGATACAAGCAGCTGAATTTCTCCGGCCGAAAACGCCGCCATAACCGCTTCCTTTTCCTTGGGTTTCATGCGCCCGTGCAGCAGACCGACCCTGTAGCCGCGGAACGCCCCCTGCCGCAGCTGTTCAGCATATTCCTGTGCCGCGGCGGCAGGCACATCGCCCTCCTCCACCAGCGGACAGACCACATATCCTTGCAGCCCCTTGTCCAGATGCTGCCGGACATAATTCCAGACACGTTCGCGCTTTTCACTGTTGACAGCATACGTTTTGACCGGCTTTCTGCCGGGCGGCAGTTCATCCAGAACACTGACGTCAAGATCGCCGTAAATCATCAGCGCAAGCGTGCGCGGAATGGGCGTGGCAGACATGACCAGCATATGCGGCTGCAGCCCTTTTTCACCCAATTGTGCGCGCTGCTGCACACCAAAGCGATGCTGCTCGTCCGTAACAACCAGCCCGAGCTGCCGGAAGGTCACGCGCTCGCTCAAAAGCGCATGTGTGCCGACCAGAAGGTTGATCTCCCCGGCCTGCAGCGCTTCCATGATCTGCTCCTCGGTGACACCCTCCGGAACCGTCATCCACTGTATGATCTTATGGGTTGCGGTGATCTCGACCGTGCCTTCGAAGCTCTGCAGGGTCATCCGGCGGACATCCTC
>CAMOCU010000251.1 GCA_946610835.1 uncultured Clostridia bacterium
AATCCCTTCCGTCCCGACTGGAGCAGCCCATCGACCCATCTTCTGTACGGCTACTGGGTGGGCGCGACGCCGGACGGACGGCTTGCGCGCGAACAGATCAATTACGGCGTGGATCCGCTGTACGGCGAGGCCGGCAATGGGTTGGGCTTCCGCGTCCTGTCCACGCTCAAGCTCCCCTTTGAAAAATTCAACGGCGGTTATGCCTCGCACTTTGGCATCGACCCCAAATTCTTCCGCGCGGACACACTGGAAGAAAAGGGACTGCTGTTCAAAAAGCATGTCATGCAGCCGCTGTTTTTCAATCCGCACGCGGATCATCTTGCCCCGTTTTATCTGTATGTCAACGTAACGACGCCCGAAACGCTGCGTAAAGTGCTTGCCGAACCGGAGAAGTACGCTCCGAACGGCGTGTATATCATGCGCATCCACGGCACGTTCGTCAATTTCCTCGATCTGTCTCCCGCCATCCAGCAGGACATCATCCGTCGGCTGGATCTGGGAAGCACTTCGATCTGTTGAGGTACGCGTCATGCGAGTGATCGGATTAGACATCGGCACAACCACGATCTGCGCCGTGGCGGTCGACAGCGACTCGGGCGAGCTGCTGCGCGCCGTCACCGTACCCAACGATACGGCAATTGCAGGCGAGGGGTACGAAAAGCTGCAAAGTCCCATGCTGATTCTTAAAAAATGTACTGCCCTCGTGCAGCAGCTGCGCGAGGCGTTTGACCCGATTGTCTGCATCGGCGTGACAGGTCAGATGCACGGCATTCTTTATTACGACAAGGCAGGCAATGCCGTCAGTCCTCTGTATGCCTGGCAGGACGGAACGGGCGCACTGGAGCAGGAAGACGGAACGTTTGCGTCTGTTCTGGCTCGTCTGACAGGCTATCCTGCGGCGAGCGGATTCGGTCTTTGCACTTATTTCGCACACAGCCGGCTCGGCCGAGTCCCGGCAGGCTGTGCGGGAATCTGCACCATCCACGACTATGTAGCCATGCACCTTGCAGGCCTCCGGCGCCCGCTGTGCCATACGTCCGATGCGGCGAGCCTTGGTCTGTTCAATACGGACACGTTGGAATTTGACACGCAGGCTGTTGAGCGCGCGGGACTGGATGCGCAGCTGCTTGCGCCCGTCACGGCGGATTTCGACGTTGTGGGCGAAACAGCGGACGGCGTTGCGGTCAGCGTCGCGATCGGCGACAATCAGGCAAGCTTCCTCGGCTCTGTTTCCGACATGCGCCGAGACGTGCTGGTCAATATGGGTACCGGCGGGCAGGTATCGTTCCTGTCGGGTACGCAGAACGCGGGCGAACTTGAACGGCGGCCGATTTTCGGGCAAGAATATATCCTTGTCGGCGCGTCGCTTTGCGGCGGCAGCGCTTTTGCGATGCTTGAAAACTTCCTGCGGCAAACAACAGAAATGATCGGCGGATCGGCAATCGACAGCGCATACGGCGCCATCGACCGGTTTCTTGCCGCAAGCGCACGGCCGGACGATCCCCTTTTGGTCGACACACGTTTTTGCGGCACACGGCGCGCGCCTGCGCTGCGCGGCTCGATCACCGGCATTGATCCCGCGAATTTCACACCGGCGCATTTGATCTGGGGCATGCTGGACGGCATTGTAACAGAGCTGTGGGAACTGTACGACGGTGCGGATCATCCGCATCATGCCCGAATGGTCTGCTCGGGCAACGGACTGCGTAAAAATCCGGCCCTGCGCCGCGCATTTGCCGCGCGCTTCGGCGCTCAGGCCGTTTTACCCGCGCATACCGAAGAAGCCGCTTTCGGCGCGGCGCTGTTTGCCATGACGGCCGGCGGCGTCTGTGAAAGCATTGACGACGCGCAAAAACTGATTCGATATACAGAAGGAGAATAAAACATGGAACTCAATGAAATGCATCTTGAAACCAAGGCGCTCCACGCAGGCTATACGCCCAAAAACGGCGAGCCGCGCGTGCTGCCGATCGTCCAGAGTACAACGTACAAGTACGAATCTTCCGAAGCCATGGCCAAGCTGTTTGACCTCGAAGCTGAAGGATATTTTTACACCCGCCTGCAAAACCCCACCAACGACGCTGTTGCGGCAAAAATCGCCGCGTTGGAAGGCGGCGTCGCCGCGGTACTCACTTCCTCCGGGCAGGCAGCGTCGTTCTACTCTGTGTTCAACATCGCCTCGGCCGGCGACCATGTGGTGGCGTCGGCGGCAATTTACGGCGGAACCTTCAATCTGTTCTCCGTGACGATGAAAAAGCTCGGCATCGACTTTACATTCGTCTCTCCCGATGCGACGCCGGAGGAGCTGGACGCCGCGTTCCGTCCCAATACAAAGGCTGTATTTGCCGAAACGCTCTCCAATCCGTCGCTGACAGTGCTGGATATCGAAAAATTCGCCCGTGCGGCACATGCGCACGGCGTTCCGCTGATCGTGGACAACACCTTCCCCACGCCGGTCAACTGCCGGCCGTTCGATTTCGGCGCGGATATCGTGACCCACTCCACCACCAAATACATGGACGGCCACGCCACAAGCGTGGGCGGCGTGATCGTGGACAGCGGCAACTTTGACTGGACCGCTTCGGACAAATTCCCCGGCCTGACAACTCCGGACGACAGCTACCACGGCATCATTTACACCGAACGCTTCGGCAAAGCGGCATACATCACCAAAGCCGTTTCTCAACTCATGCGCGATCTCGGCTCCATCCCCTCCCCGCACAACGCGTTCCTGCTCAATCTCGGTCTGGAGACGCTGCCGCTGCGTGTGGAGCGGCACTGCGCCAACGCGATGAAGGTTGCTCGGTTTCTGGAACAGCATGACAAGGTCACATGGGTCAACTATCCGGGGCTGGAAGGCAACAAATATTATGAACTGGCCAAAAAATACATGCCGCACGGCACAAGCGGCGTAATCTCCTTCGGCGTTAAAGGCGGCCGCAAAGCCGCAACGGTGTTCCAGGACAGCCTGCGTCTGGCAACGATCGCCACGCATGTGGCGGACTGCCGCACCTGTGTGCTGTATCCTGCCGGGACGACCCATCGCCAGCTGACGGACGAACAGCTGCGCGAATGCGGCGTACCGGATGATCTGCTGCGTTTGAGCGTAGGCATTGAATACGTCGACGACATCATTGCCGACATTGCGCAGGCACTTGAGCAGTGCTGAATTCTAAGGAAGCGCTGATGAAATCGGGGTGTGCGAGGGGACGAGAGATTTTTTCGGCA
>CAMOCU010000252.1 GCA_946610835.1 uncultured Clostridia bacterium
ATATGACGGAAAAAGATCCATTCCTTCGTGCGCATCGGGTTTAATCAGTGCTTCCCAAGCTTTGATCAGCATTGATCCGCAATCTCCACCAGCCGTTTGAGCCGGTGATTGATTCCGGAACGCGACAACCTGCCGTCCAGCATTTCCTCCAACTCGTACAAAGACGCTTCCGGGTTTTCCAGCCGCAGTTCAGCAATCTCGCGCAGCCCCTCGCGCAGCGATTCAAGCCCCTGTGTGCGCTGGATTTTGCGGATGGCTTCTACCTGTCTGCTGCCCGCATGGACGGAGCGGTCGATGTTGGCCGTTTCAAAATTGACGCGGCGGTTGACGTGATTGCGCACATCCTTGCCGATTTTGACATTGATCAGCCGCAGCGTGGAATTGGTCGCCCCCATGAGCGTGAGCAGATCTTCGATCGTCTCGCTTTCTTTGAAATAGATCACATGATAGCCCTTGCGCATCACGTGCTTGGGGCGAAATCCCAGTTCCTGAAAAAAGGCAAAGAAATCGTTGGAAAGCCTCAAAAACGGAACAATAAATTCCATGTGGTAGTTCTTTTCCGGGGAGCTGACCGTTCCGCAGGAAAGGAACGCGCCGCGTACAAACGCGGCAAAGCAGCAGTCGTTCGACAAATTGGCGCGGTTGATCCGCAGCGTAAGCTCGCCCGGCGTATGCCCGAACGCAGAAAGCACCGTCCGCCGGTCTGCCGCAGTGCGTACAGTTACAAGCGCGATTTTACCGTCATTATCCGTGATCTCCGGCTCTGTGCCGAGAATACCTTGCACAGTGTGCGCATACTCAGCGGCCACGGTACGATTTTCCGCGGCAAAAGAAACGGACGATGCGGAAAACGACCGTCCGAACAGCAGCATACCGTATGCCTGCGCGTGCCGGCAGCATTCAGGCACCAGCGTGAGCGCAAGCAATTCATCTTTCACGTCCGTCGAAAACGACACGGATAACACTCCCCTGTTACTTGGAAATATCTCTGTGGTGGATGGAACACAGCAGATTTCTCTGCTGCAAATGCTGGTTCAGCTGCTCGGCAAAAACAACCGAACGGTGTCGCCCACCGGAGCATCCGACAGCAAGAACAAGCTGTGTTTTACCCTCTTTTTCGTACAGCGGGATCAGAAAATCCACCAGATCCCGCAGCTTGGCCAGCAGCGCCGCAGAGACGTCCCATTTGAGCACATAATCGCGCACTTCAGCGTCCAGCCCCGTTTTTTCTTTCAGCTCGTCAACGTAATACGGATTGGGCAGGCAGCGCACGTCGAACATCAAATCGGCGTCCACAGGGTTGCCGTACTTGTATCCGAAGGACATGCAGTGGATGCGCATCACAGCAGCAGGGTTGTCCAGAAACAGCGCGGCGACACGCTCGCGGCAGTCCTTGGGCGAAAGGTGGGATGTGTCGATCACATAATCCGCCATCTGCATGGCCGGACGCATCCGCTCGCGTTCGAGCGCGATCGCCTCGGTCAGGATGCCGTTGCACACATCCGCCAGCGGATGCTTGCGGCGTGTGAGTTTGTATCGGCTGAGCAGCGAATCGTCGTCCGCTGTGATGAACAACAGTTTATACCGCAGCCCCAGCGTTTGCATATCTGCAAGACTATCCTGCAGTTCCTGCGCGCGGAACCCGGCGCGAATGTCGGTAACGACCGCGATTTTATCCCGCTGTTCTTTGGAATTCAGAATCAGCTGAACAAACGTAGGCACCAAACGCGTGGGCATATTGTCCACGCAGAAATAGCCGATGTCCTCGAGCGAATCCACCACGCGGGATTTGCCCGCGCCGGACATGCCTGTTACAAGGATCAGTTCCATTCAATCACCTGCTCTCTGCGGAAATGCAGCGAACCTCCGGCTCCAAAAGGACGCCCGTCTGCTTGTATACAACGGCGCGGATATGGTCAATCAGCCGCAGCACGTCCGCCGCACTTGCACCGCCGCGATTGATAATGAATCCGGCATGTTTTTCGCTGACCTGCGCGCCGCCTACCGCAAATCCCTTCAACCCGCACTGCTCGATCAGTGCGCCGGCAAAATATCCATCCGGCCGTTTGAAGGCGGAACCTGCGCTCGGATACTGCAGCGGCTGCTTGTCTTTGCGCCGGGCAAGAATATCATCCATTTTTTCGCGGATCTGCGCCGGCTCACCCGGATGCAGCTGAAAAACAGCCGAAGCGATCACCTCGCCGCTGTGTTGAAAAACGCTGTGCCGATACCCGAAATCCAGCTGCGCCGCCGCACGGTTGCGCAGCGCGCCGTCCGCTTCGACCGACGCAGCGGAACGGACAACGTCGCGAATCTCTCCGCCGTATGCGCCGGCATTCATAAAAACAGCGCCGCCCACGGAGCCGGGAATCCCGTATGCGAATTCCAGCCCCGCCAAGCCGTGTTCGAGCGCAAACAGGCAGAGCTTGACAAGCGAAACGCCCGCGTCGCAGCAGATTTCTGTTTCGCCCGTGCGTGTGCAGCCGCGCATGCGTTCCGTGCAGATCGTCACGCCCGGCATCCCGGCGTCGTCGATCAGCAAATTGCTGCCCTTGCCGAGTATGAACGGCCGCACAGGCAGCGAATGGCAAAAGGCAATAATCTTTTGCAGCATCTGCACCGAATCCGGAAACAGCATCATTTCCGCCGGGCCGCCGATGCGGAAGCTGGTATATGCGCTCAGCGGTTCCCCTTCTTTCAGCGCGCAATGCACCGATGTTGCGTAATCCCGCACCTGCTCCAATACGGACACGGAAACGACCTCCTTTTTGAATCTGACGGATTCGGTATCCTTACTTATTCTTCCAAAAACGCCGCGCCGTACACACCCGCATCGTTGCCGAGTTCAGCAGAAACGATACGCGTCTGTTTCTCTGCACGGACGGTGTAACGCTCGCGCTCGACGATCTTGCGCAGCGGCACGAGCAGATTTTCGCCCTCGTGACCGATTCCGCCGCCGATGCAGATCATGTCCGGCTGGAAGATATTGACCACGTTGGTAATACCCATGCCAAGATAGTATATGTAGTTTTCCACAACTTTCTTTGCCGCCGCGTCCCCCTGCCGCATGGCGTCAAACGCCGTGCGGCCGTTGACGCCGTCGATCGCGCCGCCCGCGATTTCCCACATCAGGCTGTCGGGCGCATGCTTCATGGCGTCCTTGGTCTGGCGGATCAGCGCCGTGGCGGACGAATAACTTTCCCAGCAGCCTCTGCGT
>CAMOCU010000253.1 GCA_946610835.1 uncultured Clostridia bacterium
TTTGAACAAACTGAACATGCTGTTTGCCTGTGCAAATCTGTTGATGTATGCCGAGACCATCCCAAATGCGGTTTTTGTGGCCTTTGTGCAGATTATTCGGCGCTTTCCCGGCGAAGTTCGGAATTTCAGGCGGAATGCGTTTTGCGGGTTGTGCGGTGTTGTGTTAATACCACAGCCAGCCGCCAAGCAGAAGGAAAATCAGCCATTGCCACCAGGTGTAGTATACTTCGACGCTGCATTGCGCCGTTTTGCCGCCTTCAACACTGTCTGCGTAGATCAAAGTGCTGCCGCGGCGGATGGTGGTAACGTCGCCGCTCGGGCTGACGGAGACAATGTTTTCATCCTCGCTTGTCCAGTTTACCGGTTCCGAAGCGCTGAGCAGGACGCTCTGTCTGTATTGGATACGGATATGGTCAATATTTTCCCCGTTGAGGGAAATCGTCAGCGGCGTATAGGGAAGTTTGCTGATCGGGCGCGTTTGCTTTTCGCCGCAGCGTGCGCAGGCGCGCGTCTGTTCGCCCTCGCGGTATTGCGTGGCGGCGCGTGTCTGCTGCCATGTGCCGAAGGAGTGCCCCAGCGGCGGTACTGCCAGAGTTACAAGATTGGGATTCTGCCCCGGCAGGAAAAAGATGACGTAACCCTCTTCGGTGCAGGTAGGCAATTGATTGCTGATTTCTTCCTTTTCTGTGATTCCTTCGGGCAGCCACAGCGCAGTGCAGCGCAAATCTTCGTGCGGCATCTGCTTCGGCAGGGGAGGAAAGTACCCCATGAAAGTATATCCTTCACGCACAGGCACGGGGAGCTCCGGCAGGACAGAACCCACCATGTACTGCCGGGCAATAGTCCGGCCTTCCGGGAAGGTTCCCGCGCCCGCGTCAAGCGTCAGTTCCTGCAGGGGAAATTTAACGTCGCGCAGATCCGGCACTCCGAATCCGTAATATATGTCGAATCCCGGATCGCCCATATCCCGCAGGCTCTCTTTGAGCATCTGTTCAAGCAGCGCAGCGTCGGCAGAGGGAACCAGCAGCTTGAGCAGCGCCGCCGCACCGGCGACATGAGGTGCGGCAAAGGACGTGCCGTTGACCGTGGTGAATCCGCCATCCGGTGCGGCACAAGCAAGACCGACCGCCGGCGCGCACAGATCAATCGACGAGCCGAAGCAGTTTTTTTTGTACAATGCGCCGTCCGAATCGCATCCGGAAACGACGATTCCTGCCGTGCCGTGGGAAGGGCAGATGGGACTGACGTCCATATTTTTGCCGTAATTGCCCGCCGAGATCACAGGCAGACTGTTTTGGTCAAATGCGTATTGCACGGCTTCATCGAGTGAATCGCTGTGCTTTTCGGAGGCAAAGCTCAAATTCAGAATCTGCGCGCCGTTGTCGGCAGCATAACGGATTCCGCTGACAGCGTTGGCAACGGTTCCCTCGCCCTTACTGTTGAGAATGCGAACGGCGAGCAGCTCGACCGGCAGACCCTGCGTGCATTCCGCAATGATCCCGGACACGGCCGTCCCATGGCCGCTGCCGTCCTGGTCATAGACACTTGGGAGCATAGATTCGCCGCGGATGGTTCTGTCTCGAAGCAAGGGGTGAGAAGGCGTGATGCCCGAATCGACGACCGCCACGGTTACCGGCTCTGTCGGATGCACGGCGCGAAGGCGTTCAGCGAGTTCGTCGGCGTGAATATATTCCACACCCCAGCTGTGAAAATCTGTGCTTTCGGAGGAGGGTTCCATCTGCGCATAAATCGGCTGATTGATTTCGGCATACTCCACGCCGCGCAGTTTTTCAAGCGCCGGCAGCGCGTCTTCGGCTTCGGCCTTGCTGTCATAACAGACAATGTATGTATCGTCCGGCCCCTGAATGGTACGGCCGGGGTGCAGCGCGCGGAAATCCGGCAGCGTACCGTCTGTTTTGACGATCAGCGATTCATTTGCCGCCGCATCCTGTGTGAGGATGGAAAAGCTGCGATAATCCTCGGCGCAGGCGTCGTAACGGCGCAGACCCTGCACAGGAAGCGTCCACAGCGTCAGGAACAACGCTGTTGCGGTTAATGCGGACAAAGTCCGGCGTGTTCTTCTCATGATGGAACACCTCCGTAAATGTGGTTGGTCAGGATCAGCTCGCCGGAATCCGCAAAGCTGACGATCACCCCGTCATTTTCGGGCGTGGCGAGCAGCGGCAGGCGGGCGAACACGATCAGCATCCATTTTTCGTTGGGGTAGATCTTGCCGAGATAATTGGTCACGATTCCGATTTTCGGCTGCAGCTTGCGGTACCACGAGAAGGAACCGGAGCCGAAATAGCCATGGTGGCCGAGCTTGAGCACATCCACCTGCCCGATTTCATCCTCGAGTATTTTGGTCAGCCCCGTTGTACGCGTAATGTCGGCGGCCAGAAAGGCGGAGCGGCTGCCGCGCGTGACCTTGACGCCGACGCTTGCGGCGTTTTCTCCCTTGCCGTACAGCGCACGCGGCGTCACCGTGTTGAAAAACTGCAGCGTGAAA
Source organism: uncultured Clostridia bacterium (assembly GCA_946610835.1). Lineage (GTDB taxonomy): Bacteria > Bacillota > Clostridia > Oscillospirales > Acutalibacteraceae > UBA1425. Next base: position 2,510 of record CAMOCU010000253.1, read on the forward strand.
CTGCCGAAGGCAAAGGGCGTATCCGGCAGATCCTGCACCAGTTCGATCCCGCGCGCCTGCAAACGCGTGAGGATGTCCTGATAGATTCCTTCCAGTCCCCAGTTTTCATCCAGCTTGCGGTCAACAGCCGGGTCGTATCGTTTGAAATAGGCGCGGTCGATGCGGATGCTTTTGTCGTCAAGCAGCGCGGGAAACCCGCCGATGTGGTCGTAATGGCAGTGTGTGCCGAGAATGAAGTCAAGATGTGCGCCGCCTTGCCCGTCAGCGGCAACTTTTTTGATGTAAGCAATCACAGACGCTTCGTATCCGGGGTGCGGATTATTGCGCCGCGGATTACTGCTGCCTTCGCCTGCGTCGATCAGCGCAAAATGGCCGTCGGATTCCACAAGGATCGCGTCCGAATTGGCGGTGTTGAGAAAATGGATCCGGCTGCCGTACTGACCGTCAAAGGTTTCCGGCGTGACGCGGATGCGCGCATTCCACACATTGCCCAGGATAACGGTGAAAATATCCCACAGAAAAATCAGAAGCATCAGCGGAACAATGATCCAAGTGGCAATTTTTTTCTTTTTGGCAGTTGTCATATATACCTTTTCCTGTTTACAAAAATACAACTTAATCATACCATACTTTCAACTGTCTGTAAACCATTTTTTTAGGGAAGCGCTGATTAAATCGGGGTGTACGAGGGGACGAGAGATTTTTT
>CAMOCU010000254.1 GCA_946610835.1 uncultured Clostridia bacterium
CTTCAGGGCGGCCATTCCGGCACAGAGATTGACAAAGGCCGGCTGAATGCCGTGCGCTGTATGGCGGAGCTTTTGCGCCGCAGCGGCGGACAGATTGCTGCACTGCACGGCGGCAAAGTGGACAATGCGATTCCGACGGAATGCTGCAGCGTTTGGGTCGGCGATCCGAACACTCTGCGTCAGGCATGCGAAGCGCTTTTGCAGCAATGGCGGGACGTGGAGCCGCATGCGGCCATTACCTTTGAGGCGTGTCCTGTGCCGCGGGAGTGTGTGTGCGCATCAGACAGTCAGGCCGCGGCAGATTTGATTCTTGCGCTTCCCTGGGGCGTGCAGGCATGGAGCCGCGAACTTGAGGGCTTGGTCGAAACCTCTCTGAATCTCGGCGTGTGCGATCTGCAGGGCGATGAATTGTGCCTGCATTACAGTGTGCGCAGCGGTGTGGACGCGTCGCGTCTGGAGCTGATCGGGAAGATGGAAAAAATAGCGGAAGAAGCCGGTGCATCGTCGGAGCGAACCAGTCCGTATCCGGCGTGGCAATATCGCGCGCAGTCACCGCTGCGCGAGACAGCGACGCGCGTATACGAGAATCTGTTTGGTGCTGTTCCGCGGATTGAAGCCATTCATGCCGGGCTGGAATGCGGCCTGTTTGCAGGCAAAATTCCGGGGCTTGACTGCCTTTCCATCGGGCCGGATATTCTGGACATTCATTCCCCCAAAGAGCGGTTGAGCGCCCTCTCTACTGATCAGACGTATCAGTTTTTGCGCAAAATCCTTGAGCAATTGGACTAAGGCAGCGCTGAAATCAATCCGGCGTACACAACGCAGCGGATCTTTTTCCGCCTTATCGCACACCCGGATTTATTCTGCTTTTCCCTTACAGAGCCGTCGCTTCGCGCAGGATACAGACACCTGCAATCCGTCTGTCGTATTGCGTGCAAACATTGTTGAAAAACGCTTGCTTTTTCATGTATTTTCTGATAAACTGATGAATTGTAAAGTGAGCTTTCTCACGTTGAAAGAAAGGATGTAACGTCATGTTTATGAAATGGATTAACCGATTGATCACTGTGGCGCTGGTGCCGATTCTGATGAATCCTGCATCTCCCGTCTTTTTACTCAGGCAGGCGCTCAACCAGCCGAAGGAGTTGTACAGCATTGCAGACAGCGCCGTGATCGAGGAAGAAATGCACATAACCGCGCACCGCGGCGTCAATGCCGAAGCGCCGGAAAATACGCTCCCCGCGTATCAGAAAGCGGTGGAATACGGCTATTATTCCGCAGAGTGCGATATCAAGCTTACCAGTGACAACCAGTGGGTGCTTGCGCATGATTCTCTGCTGGGTACACGCTTTTGGCAGAAAGGTCTTGTGAGCCGAACGGATTTTGATTCGATCCGCAGCTATACATACAAAAACGGCGCCAATTTCTGGCTGTATCCCGATCTGCGTATCCCGACACTCGATGAGTTTTTGGATGTGTTCGTCGGCAGCAAAACGCGTCCGCAGATTGAAATCAAAACATCCGACTACGACATGCTCTACACCGTTATTGACGCTGTGCGTGCAAAGGGGCTTGCCAAGCAGGCAATCATCATCTCCTTTGATCTTAAACAGCTGCAGATTCTGCGCGAATATGACGCGGATATCGAACTGTGGTATCTTTGCTACGGCATTACACAAAAGAAAATTGACGAGGCGAAGTCGCTTGGCAACTGCTGGCTGTCGGCCGATTTTGCGACCAACACGGAAAAGAGTATTTCTCGCGCGCTTTCACAGGGCGTCGGTCTGTCGGTTTGGACAGTCGATTCTGTCAAAGATGCGGAAAGAATGTATAAACTCGGTATGCGGTATATCGAAACGGATCGGCTGCGTCCGTAAGTCAGACACAGCCGATCCGCAGAAAATAGTTTGTGCGGTTTTCGAATGGTGTTTATTTACTGAGCTTGATGCAATAAGCATGCTCTGTGGAAAGATCATCGGGATTGATGGGCGGGAACGTCAGCACGGTTTTGCCATTTTCTTCACCTATGGCAGGCCGGACGTTGCTGCCCAATAATTCTGCCCGCAGCGCGGGATCGAACGGCACATCTTCCAGTGTAACCTTACCGAACGGGAAGCGCAGCAGAAATGCGTAGATATTGCCGTCGCGCCGGGTATAACGCAGGTCGCCCTCTTCTTTGAACGCGTAGGTATGGCTGGCGTAAATGCCCTCGCCGTTGACCGAGAGCCATTTGCCGATATCCAGTAGCTTTTGCTGCATGATTACAGGGATTCGTCCGTCCGCCGTAGGGCCGATGTTCAGCAGGAAATTGCTTCCTTTGCTGACGAGATCGATCAGCTCGTGAATCAGTTCTTTGGAAGACAGATAGTCCTCCGGTGTTTCAAAGCGGTTCCAGCCGAAGGATCCGCCGATACCTCTGCATTCTTCAAACGGTCGATCTGCTGTCAGGAATGCCTTGGTTCCGCCGTGTGTACTGTCGCCGTCGATATAGCCGTATTCACTGGTGAAATTGCCGCCCAGCTTTCCGCGCGTTCCCTTACCCCAGCGGTCGTTCGGAACAATAAAATCACGCACGCTCGACTCGTTGTACAGCCACTGCAAAAATTCCGTGCTGTGCCAGACGGACGCGTCATGATCCCATTCGCCGTCTGTAAAGAGCGTGGCGGGCTGATATTTTTCCATCAATTCCTTGAGCATGGGCAGTAGATGCTTAACGGCGTATTCCTCGGGATCTTTCAGATACAGCGGATGATACCATTCGTATACCGAGTGATACACACCGAAACGTACGTCTGTTTTGTCGAGCGCATCCTTCAGTTCGCGGCAAAAGTCACGGTGCGGGCCAACGTCAACGCTGTTCCAAAACGGCGCATATTCCGATTGATACAGACAGAATCCGTCGTGATGTTTGGAAACAAGATTCATATATTTGGCGCCGGAGCGCTGAAACAGCTCTGCCCATTCATCCGCGTCAAAGCATTCCGCTTTGAACAGGGAAACAAAATCTGAATATTGAAAACTGTCGCCGTACACTTTTTTGTGAAAAGCGCGGAACTGCTTTTGGATTTCGTTCGGATCCGGGGTGGTCAGCGCATGCCAGTACCATTCGGCATAATGCCCTTTTGGCGCAAAGGCAGGCACGGAATACAATCCCCAATGGATAAAAATACCGAATTTTGCGTCGCCGAACCACTGCGGAACC
>CAMOCU010000255.1 GCA_946610835.1 uncultured Clostridia bacterium
TATTTTCAAGCCCTGCCCACAGGCGCAGGCGGTTACGAAACGCATATCCATGCATGCCAGACGCTTGAGGACGGGCGGTATCGGCTGACGGCGGAACTGCAGCAGAGGCAGGAGGATGAAACGCTTGCGCATGTCCGTTCCGCATTTGTTGTGGTTGAGCCGGTGCGCGGGGAGAATCTGCGCTTTTTCCGCATTTGCAGTACAGAACCCTTTGAATAAGATCAAAAAGTTACAGCTGAAATTTTTTTCAAAAAAGCTGTAACTTTTTTGACATTTTCTCGTCCTTATGGATGAAAGAGGAGAAAATGATGAATTTGCGAATGATTTTGAAAGGCAGTGTGTGCGTGGCTGCGGCGACGGCTGCGACGATCGGGGCGGTGCATTGCACATATGCCATGAAGGATACACATCTTCGTGCGGCGCAGCCGGCTGCTGTGATACAGACGCAGACAGAGTATGCAGCCGTGTCGACCGAAACGGACATTGATCTGCCGAAACCAACAACGACGCAGCCAACAACGACGCAGCCAACAACGACGCAGCCAACAACGACACAGCCAACAACGACACAGCTGCCGACGACGCAGACGCCGGCGACGCAGACGAATCCGGGATACCCGGAAGACGGACAGACCGAAAGGACGCAGGAGGATACGCCGGACGATCTCGTCTGTCAAAAGATACGCGTTTACCGTGCATATGAACCGCAAGATAATCCGAGATCCTGCATTCTCAACAGCCGCAGTGCGTTGGAGGATGCACTTGCGCGGATCATTCAAAACGACAACAGCGGTGCTTGGGCGCAGAACCTGACCGATGCGGCCGCTGTCTATACGCCGCAATGGTTCGAGTCGCACCGTTTGGTGATGATCGAGCTGCAAGCATCGAGCGGATCGTACCGTTACGAACTGTGTGGCATGCGCTTGACAGACAATAAACTGCGGATCGAAATGGAGCGGATCGCTCCGCACATTCTCACATGTGATGTGGCGCACTGGGTTTTTTTGGTGCCCGTGCAGGATATGGCGCTGCATCCGGACACACAGATTGATCTGGTCTTTAAGTACAAACTTTTGGAATGACTATGACCGGATGAAGAAAATCCCCGATGAACGGAGCTGAAGGGGGGAGAAACATGACCGACCAGGGAATCATACAGCTCTATTGGAATCGCGACGAGCGCGCGATTCAGGAAACGGATACTGTATACGGCGCATACTGCCGCACCATCTCCGGAACGATTCTTTGTTCCGACGAGGACGCGGAGGAATGTGTCAACGATACATACCTGCACACATGGAACGCAATTCCGCCGCAAAGGCCGGACAAACTGCGTGCATTTCTGGGTCGGATCTGCCGCAACCTGTCTGTGGATCGTGTGCGGAAAAAGGCGGCGAAAAAACGCGGCGGCGGAGAATGGAACGTTGCGCTTGAGGAAATGGAAATGTGTGTGCCGGGCGGCGAGGAGCCGGAACAGGTCGTGGAAAATGACGTCCTTGCCAAAAGTCTGGAAGCATTTGTGCGCGCGCTGCCTGAGCGTGAGCGGATTCTGTTTTTGCGTCGATATTATTACCTGCAGCCGGTTTCCGACCTTGCCGCGGCATGCGGATTGCGTGAAAATACGGTCAATGTGACGCTTCACCGCATCCGCGCAAAGCTGAAGCTGCATCTGGAAAGGGAGGGTTTCGGATTATGAAAGCGGAAGATATTTTGATCGCTTTGGGCGATATAGACGAGTCCCTGCCGCAGATCTGTGACGAACCCTTCCCGAAGCGGATAACCCCGATCCGCATGAAATGGATCAGCGCCGCGGCGGCCTGTGCGGCGGCGATACTGCTGTCCACAGTGGCTCTGACGCACCGCAGCGTCCGGCCGCCCGTGACAGAGGATACCACGTCGGCAGAATATATCGGGATCACCGCTGCGGAGCAGACGACATTGCCTGCGGCGGATCAGGAAACGAAAAGCGAACGCGAACGCGACACGGCTATGTATGCGATCCCTTCGGGAGCAGTGACCCGTTTGCCGCGTGAGACGGTGCAAACCGCGCAGCAATCCGATACATGGACAAATGCGGCAACGTCCGCAGCCCAATGGAACCAGCCGAGCCGAGCGATAACAACAACGCAAGCCCGTGGTTCTTCGTTGGAGGAATCGAGCGGTTATGTCAAAGCGACACAACGTGTGCCTTCGCAGCAGACCACGACCACCGCGCCGTCCCTGAGCGGCGCATTGTTACCCGGTCAGTACCCGGATCTTATGTATCAGGGCAGACAATATACTTCCCGCGGCAGCTCCGATCTGCAGGGTAAAACCGGACGCAGTCTCGGCACGGCAGTTTTGTACGGCTCGGACGGCGACCCGGATTCCGGCACACAGGCGGAATTGTTTATCATCCCCGACATTTCCGCCGATGCGGCTGTGGCAGTGCAGTTTTCGGACGGCAGCTGTTTTGCGTACGTCAACACACAGTATGCGCCCGACACGCTGGGCGAGCTGATGGATGGTCTGAACCTGCGCGCCAATCTGACATATGGAAATGTGATTGTGCGCGAAGATGGTTACGAGGCGACGACCTTCCCGGCTCCGGAGCAGAGTGCGTTCTGGAGTTTGTTTGACCGCGCGGCAAAGCCGGACGCAAGCGGGAACCGACATACGGAAACGGTTACGATCCAAGTGCAGCTGCCGCTGCTCGGTTATTCGTCGGCATCCGTGGGACTCACGGCAGACGGATATCTGATCCTGCCGATTGTGCAGCCCGGTAATGCTTATTACATCGGTGAGGAACGCGTGCAGGCTTTCCTGCAATCTGTTCGCGGTTAGGCGGTCGGGATTGTAACGCGTCCGGCGAATCAGGAAGGAGGTGCGCAAACAGCCTAAGGCTGCATCCGTAAAAACGAAAAATAAAAATCAAAACAGCTCCGGCGCCGCTTCGTCCCTGCGGCGCCGGAGCGCATTTCGGATAGATGGAAAAATGTGATATTTGTATGATTACTGTGCCCCGCGCAGCTCATCGAGTGTTTTGCGGAAGGCGGGTAGGAAGCTTTCCAGATAGATCTCCGCTTCCGGGCAAGACATCTCCCGGATCGCGCGCAGTGTGGATTGCGCCGCCTGTTCAAATTCAAGATTGCCGGCCTGCCGCTCGGCAATGCATTTTTGCAGTGCG
>CAMOCU010000256.1 GCA_946610835.1 uncultured Clostridia bacterium
AGTTCACCGGAATGGAAGGCAAATATGTTCCGTTGAAAGAGACGATCCGCGGATTCAAATCCATCATCACCGGCGAATGCGACGATCTGCCGGAAAGCGCATTCCTTTTCGTCGGCACAATCGAAGAAGCCGCAGCCAAAGCAGAGGCTGCACAATAAGGAGGCAGGAACATGCGCGCGTTCCATTTGCAGATCATCACGCCCGAAGGCGTGTGTTTCGACGGTGAAAGCACGCAGCTCTCCGTCCGCTCAACCGAAGGCGAGCTTGCGATTCTGGCCGGGCATATTCCGCTGGTGACCGCTCTGACCACAGGGGAGTGCCGGGTCTACACCGACAGCGGCGTTCGCAAGGCCGCCTGCACCGGTGGTATGCTCACCTGCACCAAAGACGTTACAAGACTGTTTTCCACGGACTTTCGTTGGAAGGAATAATAATAACGGCAGCCATTTTCGGAAATCAATTTCCAAAAATGCAGCAAACCGATACGCTGTTGCGGGACGAATCCTGCTGCGTATCGGTTTTTCATTTTTATGAATTGCTGTTGTCCTGCAGTGTCATAACCGGGCGGATACCGCCGCGCGTTGTTGCGCTCGTTCCGCCGGATTTGACCGCTCCGCTGGATTGCACCAAACCGGAAAGATACTCTCCTTCGCCGGGGGTGCGCAGCCACCACCATGTGTTGCCGCCGCTTTGGGCATATTCCTTGGAGCCCTGAGAAACGGCATATTTCGTCGGTTTGATCTGCCGTGCGCTGTCCTGCGAAAAATACCGTGTCGCTTCATCGGCGGAGAGCAAAAAGATTTTGTCCTGTGTATTGTCTGTGGCGGGGGTTTTATATCTCGGGTTACCCGGATTGTCTACATTTGTGATAGCAATCGCTTCTTTTTCCTCGGCTGTAAACGCCGCGTTATAAAAATCGTTGTTCAGCCAGGTGCGCAATGCGCAGTCCTTCCAGTTTGTGGGGTCTTCTTTGCCGCCGACGGCAAAGGGACGGTTGTCCAGACAGTCGCGGCTGGTGACGATCCATTTTGTTCCGTCGTGCGCGAGAACCTGCCATACGATCGGCTCCGCACCGTTGCTCTTGTTGCCGTCCTGCTCGAATGTGCCGAAAGTAAATGTGTCGCCTGTCTTTGCGTCGGCAAACGGCAGGGCAGGTTTCGTCGGTTCGGTCGTTTCCGGCTGCGTTTGTATTTGCGTGACCGACACGTTTTCAACCGGAAGCTCCGCCTGTGTCAGTTGCTGCTCGCTTTCTTCCGCAACCTGAGGTACATCGTCTACCTTGCTGACGAACGGCCATAGGCGGATTCCCGCTACGACAGCCGCCGTCAATACAATCGCGCCGGCAGAGATCCAGACAACGCTTTTGCGAACAGGTGCAGATTTTTCTTTTTTTTGTTTTGGGGGCTTTTTGCGCTTTTCCGCTCCGCGTGTACTCGGTTCCAAATCATGCAGCAGCTGTTCGGTCGTTTGGGTGCGGCTGCGTGCATCTACCTGCATACCGCGCAAAATCGCCTTTTCCGCATAGGGCGGCAGCTGCGCGCGGCGCGAGATCGGTTCGAGCGTATCGGACTGCATGCGGTCAAGACTTGCAGGCGGCGTGATGCCGGTGAGCATGTTGTACATCGTTGCGCAGGCGGCATAAACATCGGTATAATCCTTTTGACGGGAATGGCTGCTGTATTGCTCGACGGGGGCAAATCCCTGTTTAAGAACGACAGAGAGCGTTTTATCGTCAGCGTCGGACACAACGCGCGCGGCGCCGAAATCCAGCAGTTTGACCTTCCCGTCTTCACAAACAAAAATATTATCGGGTGCAACGTCGCGGTGAATGATCCCTGCCGCATGCATGGCGGATAATGTCAGCAGAATCGGCCGCATGATGCGGATCGTTTCGGCATAAGTCAGCGAAGTACGCTCGGCGAGAATCTCGCGCACCGTTTTGCCGCGCAGCAGTTCCATAACGATATAGGCCGTGCCGTTTTCCTGAATGAAATCGTACACACGCACAACACTTTCCAGATCACGGAACTTGGATACTACAGCGCATTCGCGGCCGAGCTTTTCAAGACCGTTGTCAAAATATATCTGCTGCTGGCGGCTGTAACACGTGACCTCACGCTGCCCCGTGATCCGTGAGGCGAGCGAGGTCGGCATATATTCCTTGATTGCGACCGCGCGCTCGTGCTTTTGATCCCATGCAATGTAAGTGATTCCGAATCCGCCCTGACCAAGCACTTTGCCGAGTATATACCGCCCCTGCAGTATTGTTCCGGGATCGAGCTGGTTTTTGGCTTGCGCTGCGCTGCCGTAAATATAGCCGCAGTACGGGCACAGATCGAACTGCTCGTCGTACTCGCGCATGCAGCCGAAACACCTGCGCATGAGTGTCACTCCCCTTTGACGTTTTACCTTTTGATTGTGTTTATTATACATGCATAACGGTCGGATTGTCAATGTATCTGTTAAAAAATGTCGAACAGGCAGAAACACTTCGACGGAACAGGAAGAAATGCAGCGGGTCGGAACAGCTTTTTGTACAAGACAAAAAAGCGGCTGCCGCAAGGCAACCGCATAAAGTGCTGAAATTGTGAAATTTTCAGGCGTCGTCTTCGTTTTCCCAGTTGTGCCAAACGTCCTGCACGTCCTCGTTGTCCTCGAACATTTCGAGCATTTTGGACATATTCTTGATGTCGTCCTCGCTTTCAAGGCGCGTATACGTTGAGGGGATGTATTCCACTTCGGCAGAGATGAATTTGTATCCCTTGGCGTCAAGATCGTCGCGCACTGCGCCCAGATCGGACGGCTCTGTGCGGATGACGTACACGTCCTCCTCGTCGGTCAGGAAATCGGATGCGCCGGCCTCAAGCGCGTCCTCCATAAGCTGATCCTCATCCACGTCCTCGGCCTCAACAACCAGCACGCCCTGGCGCGTGAACATGAAGGAAACGCAGCCGCTCTGACCCATGTTTCCGCCGTATTTGTCGAAGTAATGACGCACATCGCCTGCGGTACGGTTGCGATTGTCTGTGAGCGTTTCGACGATCACAGCAATGCCGGACGGGCCGTATCCCTCGTATGTAATGGCTTCATATTCTTTGCCGTCGTCCGCGCCGGCCGCTTTTTTGATGATGCGCTCAATGTTATCGTTGGGCACATTGGCT
>CAMOCU010000257.1 GCA_946610835.1 uncultured Clostridia bacterium
GCCGCTGAGCGTCAGCAAGAGCGCGAGCAGCGGCAAAAGGTCGAGCAGCTTTTTCATACGCCGCCCTCCAGCATGATCACGGCAATCTGTCCGCCGCGCCGCAGCATCTTTTGGGCGCGGATCTGGCGCGTCAGCATACGCAGCATCGGAATCGTGTTGTGTTCGCAAAGCCGCCAGTCCTCGCGATCGCCTACTGTGCAGTCCAGCACCATCAGATCGAATGTGTGCCGGCGCATTTCCTCCCACGTCGGCCGCAGGAACCACGCGCCGTCCAAACCATAAAACAACGACCTGCCGTCGGGTGTGTCGAGGATATAGTGGCAGGCCTGCCGATCCCCCATCCGCACCACATCGTGGTTGGCAAGCAGCGGCGTGATACGGTACCGTCCGAGCCTGAACGGCACATACGGCGTCACCGGCAGACATGTCACGCCCGGAATGCTGCCGATCTCGCGCTGCAGTGCGCCGTCGCAGGCAATGCGGATGTTCCCGCGCTTCGCCAGTTCCAGAAAAGACCAGAGCTGAAAATGATCGTCATGGTCGTGCGTGACCAGCACATCCGTCACGCCGTCCAGCACGCCGCGAAAACTGCGCTCAAAATCCCAGATTCCGCCGCCGCAGTCCAGCAGCAGATCCCCGTTGAGCAACGCGGAAGCGTTGCGGCGAAAAAAGGCGTCCTTTTCGCGCGCTTTCCAATCCGCAGCGCCGGAGCCGAGAATCAAAAGTTCACTCATTTTGTCCGATCAGACCCAGTTCTTTTTGTACATAATCAACGCGCCGCCGATGGAAACAACGATCGTGACGACCAGCAGAACGCCCACCTGCATATGCGGCACGAAGATCAGCACAACTACACCCGCAAGAATCGGCAGGATGGAAATTTTCAGATGTTTGATGAAATAGGATGCGCCGATCGCACCGAACAGCGCGGGAATGATCTGTTGAAATGCCGGCGCAAAGGGAGAGTCCGGCGCGGTGATCTTCGGCAGGATCGGACGGAACAGCAGCACACCCAGCGCGATAATCACGGTCGTCGTGATCGCAGAGGCCGCAATGGCGATGGTCGTGACGACCTCGCCTTCCTCGGTGTTCGGCCGCACCTTAGCGCTGTCGAGTGCGGAGATCGCACAGGGCAGCTTTAGGTTGGCGATATTGCCCGTAACAAACGCCAGATAGTTTCCGCCCGCGCCAAGCATCGGCGCATAGCTGATCACCTCGGCAATGGCTGTCGCCCAATACAGCGGCACAACAGCGGCAAGTCCTTTCAGCACGCCCTGCAGCGGCGGCCAGGCGTTGTAATGAATGCAAAACAGAACGGGCACCAGAAACAGCACGCAGATCGTGGAAATGCAGGAAATACGACCCCAGGTATGGACTTTGTCAAAATAACTTTTCATCGTCAATACCTCCATTCGATCAGCCATGCTGCCGGCAGATACCGCGTCAGCAGGATCGCCGCACCCATTGCGCCAAGCATACTCAACGGCATGGTGAAATTCTCCAGCCACTTGAGTTTGAACCGGTTGCAAAGCATGGTCAGCAGAACCATCAATCCGATTGCGATAATCAACGTCAGCAAAGACAGCGTTCCCGCACCGTCTGTCGGATTTTCCTGCGTGCCTGCGCCTGCAATCGAGCGCGCAATAAAGGCAGCAATCAAACCGATAAACGCAGCGGCGGAGACAACGTCGGCAAGCTTAGCGTTTGTTTGCGCCGCGTGACCGATTTTCTTCTGGATTTTTTTCAGAAAGATCGGCAACAGAACCAGCGGAAGGATACAGCCGACCGTCATAACCCACATGATTGCGGAAAACTGCTGCGGATTCTCCACGGGATCGCGCACGCTGCGGCCGAACACATCCAGCGCCGCCTCCGCAGCCGTTGTTTCGTATGTAATATTGCCGATGACCGACAGACGGATCCACGGCAGGATGATCCCCAGCGCCTTGGCCAGCACAATCACCGTGGCAACGACCGAAATCGCCGGCGCTATGGAAAACAGAACGCTCGACGTTACGGTGCTGCGCAGCGTCTGGCTCGTGAGTCCGAGCTTTTTGCCCTGTTTCCACGCCTTGTAAAGAAAGAAGCACGACTGTGCAAGCACGAACACGATCACCATGGCCGCCAGTCCGTACATGAAGGGGCTTTCTTTGAAATTCATACAGACACTCCAAAAAGATTTTGTTTTTACGAATAATACATCAGAGGTCGGACGCAGACACCCGCCGCGCGAGCGTCCGACGTCCAACGTCTACAGGTTCAAAAATTATTTGTACATCGGGCCGTAAGCGGCGCAGGCACGATAATCCTGACCTTCCTTATCCATGCCGAACGCATTCCAGCAGGCAGGACGGAAGATGTCTTTTTCGGGCACGTTGTGCAGCGCAACCGGGATGCGCAGGATCGAGCAGAGTGCAATCAGATCCGCACCAATGTGGCCGTATGTGATGGCGCCGTGGTTCGCGCCCCAGTTGTTCATCAGGTCGTACGCGGAGGCAAATGCGCCTTCGCCGGTCAATCTGGGTGCAAACCATGTGCACGGCCATGTGGGATCGGTACGATCCCACAGGATCTTGGACACTTCGTCCGGCAAATGGACAGTATAGCCCTCGGCGATCTGAAGCATCGGGCCAAGACCTTTGACAAGATTCAGACGGTACATGGTCGCGGGCATCTGCGCTCTGGTCAGGAAGTGGGAGGAGAATCCGCCGCCGCGGAAGTAACCGTTGTCCGCTGCGCACCAATCGGTGGCCTTGAGCATCTTTGCGATGTCTTCCTCGGTAACGTTGTACCATTCTTTCATCACGGGATTGCCGTTTTCATCGGTGCATTCACCGCACGCGTCCAAACAGCAGGCGCCGGAGTTGATCAGATGGATAAAGCCTTTTGCTTCTTTGGCCACGCCTTCCAGTTCATAACCGGTCACGCGCTTGACCGCTTCCGGGCTCCAATATGTGCGCACATCGGCAAAAATCTGGCTGCGGTTGGTCAGCAGCTTGCCCAGCAGCATGGAAAGGCCGTTGAGCGTGTCATTCTCGGTGGCGAGAACGTACGGTTCGCGCGCGCCATTCCAGTCAAAGGACGTGTTGAGCATCGCCTCGGCAAAGTCGGCGTTGGGATAGAAGTCCGTCCACTGGCGCTGACCCTGGA
>CAMOCU010000258.1 GCA_946610835.1 uncultured Clostridia bacterium
CGAGGCTTCCAGACCGCCGAGAATGATCGGCACGTCGCCGTAGGCTTCGCGGATCAGACGGCAGTAAACGCAGATCGCGCGGTCAGGGCGAAGTCCCGTTTTGCCGCCGGGGGAATAGTAGTCCGTGCTGCGCTTTTGCTTGGCAACAGTGTAGTGCGCAACCATGGAATCAATGTTGCCTGCATTGACGAGAAAGCCCAAACGCGGCCTGCCGAAGCGCATAAAAGATTCGGCTGTGTGATAATCCGGCTGTGCAAGGATTGCCACACGAAAGCCGTGATGTTCGAGCATCCGGCTCAGCAGCGCAGCGCCGAACGACGGATGGTCAACATACGCATCGCCTGTTACAAAAACAAAGTCCGCTTCGTTCCATCCGCGTGCTGCCATATCCTTTTTAGAAATGGGTAAGAATTGCGTATTCATACAGTTTCAGGTATCCTTTGTTCCAAGGGTTCCGCCGATTCGGCAGGTTCCGGGTGCGGCAGATGCAACGCCGCGGCGCATTCCGCTGCGGCAAGCAGCATCAAAAAAATGCAGATCGGCTTCAGCCCATAAAAAAGATAGTCCGTCATGCCGCAAGCGCAAAAACCAGCCGCAGAAGCGAGCAGGGTTACGCCAACGCCGCGTGCTTTTCCTCCGCGGCGGTACAGCTGCACGGCGCGTACCGCGAACAATACAAGAATCACCGCAAACAGCGCAAGTCCCACAGCGCCGTTTTCCAGAAGAATCTGCAGAAACAGGTTGTGTGCGTGCGGCTGCGGAATGCCGTATGTATCATGCAGCATCCGCCGTACATTGCCGATTCCGGTTCCGTAGCCGAACAGCCAATGCCCGCGCAGCATCTCGCGGCAGACCCGCCAAATGTGCGAGCGCGTATTGACGGAAATATCGTCCGTGCGCAGCAGCGTCAGCAGGCGCCGATATACGCCCGCGCCTGTCAGCAGCAGCAAAACAAGGAATCCTCCGCCCATCGCCAGCAGCCGCCGCGCAGGCCTTGCGCCGTAGAATAAAAGAACGAAAAAGAGAACGGCTACAGCAAGATACGGGCCGCGGGAATAGGACACCGCAATACCTCCTGCCGCAAGCGCAAGACAGATGAGCGAAACGATCCGTCTGCGCCGTGCATGGAAGTAAAACAGGCCATAGGCGCACAGCGGAAGCATCATGCACAAAAACACTGCATAAAAAACGGGATTGGTGAATGTACCGCTCGCGCGGTCGTGGATTGCGATAAAATCGCGCCGCTGCAGCAGCGGCATAAACTGCTCCGGAAGTATATGCAAAAACAAACGCGCGGCCGCAGTATCAAGAGGATGCCAGAAAGGATTGAACAGCGTGCGCAGCGGTTTCCAGATTTGTGCGCCGTAATGAAAGAGAATCATCTGTACAATGCCGACGGCGCCTGCACATCCGCCGCTGATGGCTCCACCGTACAGCAGCGCGTCCAGCTGCTCCTTTGTGCGTATACCGGCGATCACTGTGCGACCGGCGAGGAAGAAAAATCCCCATAAAAATAAGATGGAAAGCGCCGTTACCCTTGCGCCCGACCAAAGTACGCCCAGCAGCATCCACAGCATATAGACGATTTCGGCCTTCTCCGTGCGAACAAGCGGAGTGCGGCAACGGTACAGCGTGCGTGCATATGCGGCAAGACACACCACCGGAACACAATACTCCGGCAGCAGGGGACACAGGCAAAAAACGGCAGCCGACGGCAGCCATCCTCTTCCCTGATCGCGCAAAAAACGCCGTACTTCGTCCATAGATATACCTTTCCATCTAAATGTCATATTTGAGATATTATATCTGATTTTTATTGCGCTTGCAAGAGTTATTACAGATTTGTAAACTCCGTTGCAGTTTTTGCTTCATTTTAAGAAATCATTATGAATTGATTAAGATTTTACAAGGCGCTTGACATTCTGCTGCTGTGTTATTAGAATACAGTTATCGGGTGTAACAACAAAAAGGAGGGAATGGTTTGAAACCGAACATGGACAGAATGCGATCGGGCTTTCTTTTTTTTTACGTTCACTTTGTCACCGAAGTGCTGTGCTTTTTTCTGCTGGGCAGGTATCTTGGCGACAGCGTGCAGATGTGGTTGATTCCGCTTGCGTACGATATGCTTGCATTTGTTCCGCAAGCCGTGATCGGCGCGGTGAGCGACCGTTTCCCGCGTTTGCCGCTGGGGGTGATCGGGCTTGTGCTTATGGCGGCAGCCGTGGGCATTTTTCCGCTTTCGCAAACACCGTGGATCACGCTGCTGCCGCTGTGCATCGGCAACGGCTGCACGCATGTTGCCGGCGCGGAGGCAACGCTGCGCAGTGCGGACGGCCGTCTTTCCCCAAGTGCGATTTTTGTTTCCGGCGGCTCTTTCGGCGTGATTTGCGGAAAATTGCTCAGTAAAACCGCCATGCCGTGCTGGCCGCTGATTTTGTTGGCATTGACAGCAGTTCCGTTTTCTTTGCTGGCGCGGGAGGATCGGCTCGACGCGGACAAAAAATCTCCGCTGCCCTGCGCATCTTTTCAATACAGCAACCCCCGGATGGCCGGTGCGCTGGTTGTGTTGCTGAGTGTGTTTATTGTTGTGGTGCGCGGGTATATGGGGTACGGCATACCAACGTCTTGGAACAAAACAACCGTACAGACTGTACTGCTGTATGTCACTATGGGAATTGGCAAGGCAATGGGCGGTGTGCTTGCGGATCGGTTCGGTGTGCGCCGAACCGCCATTGCAAGCGCTGTGCTTGCGCTGCCGTTTTTACTCTGCGGCGACAGATTGATGCTGGTCTCTCTTGTGGGCGTGATGTTGTTCAGCATGACCATGTCGGTCACACTCGCGCTGCTTGTGTCCGTTTTGCCCGGTGCGCCGGGCGTGGCGTTCGGCATGACGACAATCGGACTTTTTCTGGGAACTGTGCCGATCTTCTTTTTCAAATTCACTACTGTACGCGCCAATTGTTTTGTCATTGCCGCGCTGACCATTGTCTGCCTTCTGGCAATGCATTTTGTTTTAAGGAGGGATCGCAAACGTGCTTGACTATCGAATTCTGACAGACGCGCTGCTGCTGCATCAGGCGCGTGTGCCGCTGCTGATTCTGCTGGCCGTATGTCTGCTGCTGATCGTTGCGGCGGCTGTGTTGGCGCATT
>CAMOCU010000259.1 GCA_946610835.1 uncultured Clostridia bacterium
AGATCTTGCAGACAGAATGCACGAAATCAAAATCGGTTATGCGGCGCTCTGGACAAAAAACGGATATAAAAGCGGCGATGTTCTTGTCCCGGATGACAGGGCGAATGCGCTGGCCGTTCTTTCCGGTCTGGCAAAAAAAGACCAATACAACACGATTGCTTCCATTTTGACGCATACAAAAAAAGCAAGCCCGTATATGGAGTATTACGTACTCGAAGCGCTATGCCGAATGAACCAATACGAAGCGGCAAGGCAAAGAATGCTGCAAAGATATGACGGGATGATCCGGGATGGGGATTCCACACTCTGGGAGCGCTGGACAAAACTCGGCGGCACTCGCAACCACGCATGGTCAGGCGGGCCGCTGGTGATTATGAGCAAGTATTTTGCAGGAGTCCGGCCGCTCAAAGCCGGATATTCCGAATTCATCCTAAAGCCGCAGCTGCAGGTCAACGAAACAATCCGTTGTGTTGTTCCGTCTGTCAAGGGGTATATCCGCGTAACCGAAACCAAAACCGAAGATTGTTTTGTTTTGGATGCGGCCGTACCCGAAAAAACAACGGCATATATCTGTTTGCCTTATTCTGACGGACAGATCGTAAAATGGGATGATCGTGTGCTCTATGCAAACGGCCGCTTTGAAAACGCGGAAGGAATCTCTTTTGAGAATGTTGAAGACGACTGTATCGTGTTTTCCGTTTCTTCTGCCAAGGCACAGAATCTGCACTTTGAGACGATGCGGTAAAACGGAAATGTTTTGACCGGATGCAAATGTAAGGCAAGAGCGCACAACACGGACGTGCGGATTGCGAA
The DNA here is from genome assembly GCA_946610835.1 of uncultured Clostridia bacterium. Taxonomy (GTDB): domain Bacteria; phylum Bacillota; class Clostridia; order Oscillospirales; family Acutalibacteraceae; genus UBA1425. Next base: position 814 of record CAMOCU010000259.1, read on the forward strand.
GCAGGATTCTATACAGAAATTCGATTTAAGGAACTCGTGCAGCGCGATTTGTGCGATCTTCCCTAAAATGAACACCTCCGATTGAGCGCCTGTTTTGCGCCGGATCGGAGGTGTTTGCATGTTCGTAGATATTCAAAAAATTCTTTTTAAAAGAAGAAGCGCAGTGCCGATTAAAACCGCAGCCAACAGCGGCACTGCGCAGAAAAGCATTTCTTTCCTGCCTCTGCCGGATTTGTTTTTGCGGTATTTCAGCAAACCGGCGCAGCGTTCTCCGAGAAACGCAAACGCAAAAAGAATGGCCAGATTTTCAGCAAATACAACAACGGCAGGTTTGGCATAGTCGAAGAATGCAAAGGGATTTCGAAAAAAGATGTACTGCGGAATGCCGTTTTGGACAAAAAACAGAAAACCAATGCCGGAAACAACCGCAGCTGCGGCATCCGCAGCTGTGCAGGCTTTTCTGCTCCGTTTCAGACCTGCTGTCATAACCGGGATGTGCAGCCCAAGATGCAGCCCCATCAAAAGGAAAGACCAGTAGGACAGCGCAAGATGAACCTGCCGTGCAAAGGAGACAGGGAGAATCCCGTACAAAAGTGGAACGGCGTGCGCACTCATCGCCATGCCGCAAAGCGCAGTACACGCAAATGACACGAGCAAAAGCGTGTTTACGGCGGTTGTAACAACACGATACGCATTGTATCTGCCTTTAAAAAGCGACGCGTACCATCTGGCGTTGAGAACGTGATGAAAGATCAGTAAAACGGTCATGCCGATTCCGAACCATTCGTGCAGCTTTTCGCCCGTGACAGGGTAGGCCATCAGACACAGCAGCAGAGCCGTCAGGCATACGTCTACTATTCTTTTCAGGTTTCTCTTTTGCTTGATTTGCATATGCAATTCCTTCTTGTCTGTTATTGCAAACTGCTAATCCAGCTTTGCAATTCTAATTCTGAAACGCCTGCGCCGAAACGCTGCCCGTTCAGCCAGATTCCGCTGCCTGCGTTTTCGGCAAGGTTCTGACCGCTCCGGCCGATGCCGCTGCCGCCCGATGTGCAGAACGGAATGAGCGTCATCCCGTCAAAATCGTAGCTTTCCACAAAAGTGTCCAGAATGCGCGGTTCTTCGCCCCACCAGATCGGATAACCGATGTAAATGGTGGAGTATCCGTTAAGGGAAAGGGGCGCGCTGCCGATTGCCGGTCGGGCGCTTTTGTCGTTCTGCTCCACCGTCGTGCGGCTTGCATTGTCGTGCCAATTCAGATCGTCGTCGGTGTATGTCTGCGCGGCCTCAATTTCATACAAGTCTCCGCCGGTGACGGACGCAATCTTTTCTGCAACGCTCTCGGTGGTACCGGTTGCGGAAAAATAGACGACCAGCACGTCTTTATTCGCTCCGGCGGGTGCAGGGGATTCCGGATCCGGAATGCTTGCGGCTTCAGAAAGCGGCGCCGTTTCCGGCTGTACAGCAGTGGTTTCGGCAGGTGCGCCGGGATTGCCTGCGCATGCAGTCAGTCCTGCAAAAAGCAGCAGAACGATCAGGAACGTAAATGTTCTTTTCATACTGCACCTCTTTCCTCAAAGCTTTCCGCCGAACACAGGAAAAAAGCTGTGCGCGCCGTAATCCCGGATCGGTTCAATGTTTTTCAGTGTCTCCATGTCCTTTTCGGAGATCACAAAATCTACTTCAGCATTGTCTTTCATGTGTGCCGGGTTGGCCGTTTTCGGAAGGGCTATCATGCCGAGCTGGATGTCGTAACGGATACAAAGCTGCGGTATGGAAACGCCGTATTTTGCCGCCATTTCCGCGATCGCTGCGTTTTTGAGCGCTTCGCCGTGTGCGACAGGAGAATATGCTTCCATTACGATCCCGAGATTCTGACAGTAGTCGATCAAGCGCAGCGGTGTGTTGGAAATGTGGCAGAGTACCTGGTTTACCATCGGCTTGACCTCGGCAGAATGCCAAAGATTGTCGATATCGCCTTCGAGGAAATTGGAAACGCCGATTGCGCGCAGCTTCCCGGCTTTGTATGCATCCGTGAGCGCGCGCCACGCCTCCCGATTGCCTTCTGTATAACGGTCGTCAGATTGGTTGACAGCTGCCCATGGCTGCGGGCTGTGGATAATCATCATGTCGATATAGTCCAGCCCCATGGCACGCAAAGATCCGTCGATTCCTTGTGCAGCACTGCGATAGTCCTTATGCTCCGCCGCAACCTTTGTTGTGACAAAAATCTGCTCTCTCGGCACGCCGCATGTGCGCACGCCTTCGCCGACGCCCTGCTCGTTGCCGTATGCCTGCGCCGTATCTATATGCCGATAGCCGATGTCGACCGCGT
>CAMOCU010000260.1 GCA_946610835.1 uncultured Clostridia bacterium
TCTGCCGAAAAAATCTCTCGTCCCCTCGCACACCCCGATTTAATCAGCGCTTCCATAGTAACACACAGAAAAGAGTGATCGGCTATGAAAAAATGGTGGATGATTTTGCTTTGTGCGGCGCTGACGGTGAGCTGTGCCGCATGCGGAACGGCTGGCGCGCCGGAAACAACGGCGCAGGACAGCGCGCAGGTTGGAAATCCGTTTGTGGAATGCAAAACGATGGAGCAGGCGGCGGAGATTGCGGGCTTTACATTGCAAACGCCCGACGCGCTCGACGGCTATCCGGACAAACGCATCGAGGCCGTGCGCGGCGAGATGGTTCAGGTCTTTTACACAGCCAAGGACGGCAGCGAGGTACTGATCCGCAAGGGATTGGGTGAAAGCGACATCAGCGGCGATTACAACCATTACGACGACGAGTTGGTGAAATGGGTCGGCGACCTGACGGTGAATTTCCGCGGCAGCGGCGAAAATGTGAACGTTGCATATTGGATCACCGACAAGAATGCGTACAGCATCTCCATTTCCAACGGCATGCCCCGCGAAACACTCGAATCCCTGATCCCCGCAATCCAATAAAAAATAAAAAATGAAAAAAGCGTTGTCACTTGGATGATCCAAGGCGACAACGCTTTTGTTTTGGCGCGGGAGAATTCGGTTTATTTGCTCAGCGGAGAGAGCAGCCACATGGCGGCGCAGCGCAGGTAGTCGAACGGCGTTTGAATCCGGTCAAACCGCGGAATAAAACGCACGCGCGCGCCCTTTTCGCCGTTTGGCGTCAAGCGCATTTCGTCGATCGTGACACGGTCGCCTGCGCGGCCTTCAAAACACAGTTCGATTTGCGTCAGATTCCGCAGGAAGCGGCGTGAATAGGTTGCGCCGCATTCTTTGCCGCGCAAAAACAGCGTGTTGAGATCGAGTGTGATCTCGTGCAGCTTGCCGTCCGCCGGAATGGTGACGCAGACCCCGCTGCCGTTCGCATCCGGCGCAAACCAGCAAAGGCGGGACGCATGCAGCCGCACACTGCGTAGGGTAATATCCTTCGCGCTGTCGTTGCGCACGAAAAATGTGATCTTTTCGTAGCGGCTGTAATCCGGTTCGCTGTCGTGAAAAGCGCGTTTCGCTGCGCCGTCCAGGAAGGTCGAGCAGCTGCGCACAGAGAACTGCGGCCGTTCGGCGGTCAGCTGCAGTGCGTTGCCGCGCACAGCGTCGGCGGTATACTTTGCCTGCGCATTTTCAGGCTGCCATGCCGGGTAAAAACCTGTTGCTTTTTCTGTGTTAAAATGCCAGATCTGCGGAAAGTCAAAGGAAAGATAATCTCTGCCCTGCCAGAGCAGTTTGCCCACGGAAGGATCCGTGACAAAGGGGGAGGCGGGGAGTTTGCGTTCTCCATTCTCTGTGGAGAAGAGGTTGGCGGTGGTGTTGTTTTCGGCATATGCGTAGGCCGCGCTGACCGGATCGGGGACTTCGGGCGCAAAGATGCGCAATGTGTCCGGCGCGGCAAGCTCTGCATCCGCCTGCACATAAATGCCGTCCCTGCCGCAAACGGAAAAGCCTTGCGCCGCGTCGCCGGCAAAGGTCAGCCCGTCGCCTGTGTGCGCAAATGTGACCAGGATGCCGCCGTCCCGGATCAACGCCTTTTGCGGAACGGCCGCCGTATAGGCGCTGCCCGCTTTGCCGTAAACCATATGCAGCGCAGCATCCGCCATGCGCATGCCGATCGGCGCTTTCGTCTGCGGATGGATGCTGCCGACAGCCGGCAGGAAGGTCAGCGGAAGATCGTAAATCGGCAAATACGCGCGGCTGTCCGGCCGTTGCTGCTGGATCCGGCCAAACGCGGCGGTACGCGCAGGCAGCTTGCCGTCGCCGTAGTGATACGGCGCAAGTCCGCTGTACAGAATTGGCAGAAGATCATCCGCGCCGCGGCCAAAAAGGCGCGACCACGAACGCTGCAGCAAATCGAATGCGCGTGCGTACGCATCGTCGCTGCAATCGCTGAGGAGGTCCGTTTCGCCCTGATACCACAGAAGGCCCTGCGGCCGGAACACGGCCAATGCCTGCACTTTTTTGTTGTAATTGGTCGTCATATCCAGATAGACGTTGTGTCCGGTTTCTTTCCAGTCGTCGGCGTCGGTGAAGCGGTCGAGCGCAATCAGATCCTGCTTGACCGCGTCGTCGCCCTGAATCGCGTCGAAGCCGAGCCAGGAATAAATCGACGATCCGCCCAGCGCACAGTTGAGAATGCCGACCGGCATGTGCAGCGCCTGCTGCAGCGTGTCGGCAAAGAAGTACGCCACTGCGCTCATGCCCCAGACCATGGGGCTGCTGCCGGTGTACCAGAGCGCGCCGGGAATGTCGCGCTGCGGCTGCGCCGGAAAGCGCTCGGCGTCGCCCATGTATTCGACGTAAGACGGAACATGCAGAATGCGCAAATGCGGATTGCCGCTTTCGCCGCGGCTCTGCATTTCCAATCCTTTGGCGGACTGGCCAAGCGGATACTCCATGTTGGACTGGCCGCTTGCCATCCACAATTCGCCCACAAGAATGCGCTCCAGCCGGGCAAATTCCGTTCCTTCGATCTGCAGCACCGCCGTGTATTGCGTATAGCCGCCCTTGAGCGCAGGGAACTGCAGCGCAAAGCGGTTGGATTTGTTGGCATATGTTTCGGCCTTGGCCACGGTTTTTCCGGCGTCGTCGAGCAGCTGGCCGGTCACATGCAGCCCGCGCGTGACAGCGCCTGCAAAAACAATCGGATTGTTCTGGGCAAAGAGCATATCGTCGCCGTAAAGATTGTACAATTGCGCCGCGCCCGGTTCATCCGCCGCACCGGCCGGCAGCGCGGCGCAGGCGAATACGCACAAGGCGCACAAGGCCGCGGCGATCCATTTGCGGATTGTCTGCATTTTATTTTCCTCCATTCTGCCCATAGTAGGCGTTGACGCCGTGCTTGCGTCTGTAATGTTTGTCCAGCAGCGCCTGCGGAATCGGTTCCGCCGCGCCGAGCAGCATGGTGTGCCACGCTATGCACGCTGTTTCTTCCAGAATCAAAGCGTTTTCCACCGCCTGATGCGCATCCGCGCCCCATGTGAACGGCCCGTGCCCGGCGGCGAGAACGGCCGGAACCGCGA
>CAMOCU010000261.1 GCA_946610835.1 uncultured Clostridia bacterium
TGGTCACAGCAAACATGAACGGCACAATCGCAAAAATAATCAGGGCAAGCGCCCAATTCATCGACGCAAAAATCGCAAACACCGCCACAACCTTGATCGAGGTGATAAACACCTCCTCGGGCATATGGTGCGCAAATTCGGTTACATCAAACAAATCGGACGTCAGGCGTGACATTAGCTGACCGATTTTGTTGTTGTCATAATAGGAAAAAGAAAGCGTCTGCAGATGCGCGAAAAGGTCATTACGCATGCGCGTTTCGATCCGCGTACCCATATGGTGTCCGCGCGTGGCCATATAATAGGCCGCACCGGCATCCAAAAGCCGCAGCGCAATATAAATCCCCGCAAGCTTCAAAATCATATCGGCCGTCAGCGCGGCAGCGTCGGCAAAGGCAGCGTTGGTAATCCGCCGCACAATCAGCGGCAGTACGATCTCCGCCACAGTCGTCAGACTTGCGCAGACAAGATCAAGAATCAGCGCTCCGCGCTCGCGGTGCAGATACGGCATAAACCGCCGCAGCAGTTCCTTGTTTTTGGCAAAAGTCCGTTTCGATTGCGTTTCCACCGTTTTTCCTCCACAAAACGCCATATTAAGTTTATTATATACTATTTAAACCCGTTTGGCTATACCCAAAATAAAAAATAATTGTAAAAAGTGCAAGGATGACACGGATTCTTTCATGGCACACAGAACGTCGGGAATGCTTTCGTCAGGTCGTAAGACAGGACCCTGCTGACGCAAGGCAATCGCTTTTTTGCAGTAAGCCGGAAAAGCACCGGCAAGATGCGCGGAGAAATCATTCATTTTTTCGGGATTCCTTTTTGCGCCAAAGGGTTGCAAAACGTCCGGGAATCGGGTATGATGATTGCAGAATACAAAAGGACGTGAAAAGCATGTATGCAAAAATCCATTCGGTCGGTCTGTTCGGGCTGGACTCCTATATGGTGGAAGTTGAGTCGGATGTGTCCGGCGGTTTGCCGCTGTTTGAGGTGGTCGGGCTGCCGGACAAATCGGTCTCTGAAGCCAAAAATCGAGTGCGCTCTGCCATCAAAAACAGCGGATTTGACTTTCCGCCCAGCCGCATCACGGTCAATCTTGCCCCTGCAGATGTGCGCAAGGAAGGATCGGTTTACGATTTGCCGATGCTCATTGCGCTGCTCATGTCCACACGGCAGCTTGCTTGCAATACATCGCTGTGCGCTTTTATCGGTGAGCTTTCTCTCGACGGTTCGCTGCGCCGGATCAACGGCGCACTGCCAATGGTGATCCGCGCCATGCAGAGCGGTATCCGTTCGATCTTTCTCCCGGCAGAAAATGCGCCGGAATGCGCGGTCGTGCGCGGCATCGACGTTTATCCTGCGCGGACAGTGCTGGATGTGTTTTTGCATTTGACAGGCGAAGTGCCGCTGCAGGCGGTGGAACCGTCCGAACAGGCACAGGACGGCGCTGCACTTTCTGCGCCCGACTTTCGCGATGTCAAAGGGCAACTGGAGGCACGGCGTGCGCTGGAGGTTGCGGCATGCGGCGGGCACAATCTGCTGATGATCGGTGCGCCCGGCTCCGGAAAAAGCATGCTTGCAAAGCGTCTGCCGTCAATTTTGCCGGACATGACATTCGAGGAGAGTCTTGAAACCACCAAGATCTATTCCATCGCCGGAGCGCTGCCGGAAGGCGTGTCGCTGATTACGCATCGTCCGTTCCGCGCACCGCATCACACCGTTTCACCCGCAGGCCTTTCCGGCGGCGGCTCCATCCCCAAACCCGGCGAAATTTCACTCGCACACAACGGCGTACTGTTTCTGGATGAACTGCCGGAGTTTTCCCGCATGGCCATGGAGATCCTGCGCCAGCCGATGGAGGACGGCAAAATCACGATTTCCCGCGCGGCCGGGACACTCTCTTTCCCCTGCAGCGTCATGCTTGTTGCCGCCATGAATCCCTGCCCCTGCGGATTCTTCGGCCATCCGGTGCGGCAATGCACCTGCCCGGCCGGTGCAGCGGCGCGATACCTTGCACGCGTATCCGGCCCTGTACTTGACCGGTTGGATATACATATTGAAGTGCCGCCCGTGGACTTTAAAAAACTGGCGGAAACAGAACACAGCGAATGCTCGGCAGACATTCGCGCCCGGGTCAACCGCGCGCGAAAAGTGCAGCAAAAGCGGTTCAATGGTTCCGGTATCAGCTGCAACGGCCAGATGAGTGCCGCCATGACGCAGGAATTCTGCCGCCCGACGCCCAAGGCGCTGCGCCTGCTGGAGCAGGCATTTGACAGTCTCGGGCTGTCTGCGCGCGCGTATGACAAAATCCTGCGCGTTTCGCGCACCATCGCCGATCTGGAGGACAGCCCGGAGATCGACTTTCCCCACGTCGCGGAAGCAATTCAATACCGTTCCCTCGACCGTAAATTCTGGCAGAAATAACTTTTTCCGCTGAATGTACCGCATCCTTTTCTGCGCATGCGTGTGCGTCCCGTTCGCCTTGCGCAAAATCCGCAATCACACTTTTTTGAATCGAGTAGGAGGGAGTGATTAGCCCCGTCCTCTCACACCACCGTGCGTACCGTTCAGTACACGGCGGTTTCAGTCGTTGACGTGCACAGACTGGTACGCCATGGCTAAGTCATAGTAGCCTGCGCGTATCAGTCTTTCTTTTGACAACGCGCGTTTCACCGTTGTCGTGTTGACCGTTCTCCAGTACCCCTTCCGGCTGTTGGCTGCCATGTGCGCGTAGTACTCCGGTATTCCCAAACCAATGAGATGCCGTTTCTTCGTCCCCGGCATTTTCCACTGCTTCCAGATGCACATCCGGATACGTCGGTACAGCCAGCCGTTGAGTTCGTCGATTGTGTCCTTCATGCTGGCGATTCCATAATAGTTCATCCAGCCGCGTACATAAGCCTCTATCCTTTTCAGGCTCGGTCTGATGCTCCGACAGCGTCTGCGGGAAGACAGTTCTTTCAGACGGCTCTTGAACTTCTTCATCGACTTTTTGTGAACGCGGATGAATACTCCCCCGCCGTTCCTTCCCAACGCGAAGCCGAGAAACTTAAAGGAAGCACTGATTAAATCCGATGCGCACGAAGGAATGGATCTTTTTCCGTCAT
>CAMOCU010000262.1 GCA_946610835.1 uncultured Clostridia bacterium
ATGGAACATACAACCCTGCATCTGCTGTACAGCCGCTTTTGGCACAAATTCCTCTACGACATCGGCGTGGTGCCCACGGCGGAGCCGTATCAGAAGCGCACGAGCCACGGCATGATTCTGGGTGAAAACGGCGAAAAGATGTCCAAGTCCCGCGGCAACGTCGTCAATCCTGACGAAATCGTTGCGCAGTACGGTGCGGATACCATGCGTCTGTACGAAATGTTCATCGGCGATTTTGAAAAGGCCGCTCCGTGGAACAGCGATTCCATCAAAGGATGCAAGCGTTTTCTGGATCGTGCATGGGGTCTGCAGAATATCGTTGTCGACGGCGGCTGCCGCGATGCGCTGGTGTCCGAAATGCACCGCACGATCCGCAAGGTTGGCGAGGATATCGACAATCTCAAGGCGAACACAGCCATTGCCGCGCTGATGAGCCTGCTCAACAAGTTCTATGAAACCGGCAGCGTCACGCGCGAAGAACTGCGGATGTTTGTGCTGCTGCTCAATCCGTTTGCGCCGCATCTGACCGAGGAAATGTGGGAAGCGCAGGAATTCGGCGGCCGCGTGACGGATCAGGTATGGCCGCAATACGACGCGGACAAATGCAAAGAAGATTCCGTCGAAATCGCTGTGCAGGTCAACGGCAAGGTGCGCGCACGTCTGACTGTGGACGCGGCTATCACGGCGCCGGACGCCATCGCACTGGCCAAAGCGGACGAAAAAGTTGCCGCGGAAATAGACGGCAAAACGCTCGTCAAGGAATTGTATGTCCCCGGCAGACTTGTGAATCTTGTCGTAAAAAAGTGACGGATTGTTTACAGAAAGTTTAAATATGCTTCTTGACAATCGCCTACGGCTATTGTATAATATCTACTGTAGATTTTTATAGGAAACCCCTGTAGCACAGAGGGGAGGGAACAACATGAGTCAGGTCAAAGTAAAAGAGAATGAATCTCTTGACAGTGCCCTTCGTCGCTTTAAGCGCCAGACTTCCAGAGACGGTATCATCCAGGAAGTGCGCAAAAGAGAGCACTACGAGAAGCCTTCTGTCAGACGCAAGAAGAAGTCTGAGGCTGCTCGCAAGCACAAGTATAAGTAAGAGGTCAGGAAGCAGGCAAGTAATTGCCTGCTTCCCGTTTTTCGTGAGGTACTCGATATGACACATATTTCAATGCTCGCTGCGGCGCTGCCGGACAATGCCGATGGTTATCTGATCACAAGCGAGAGCAATATTTTCTATTTCACCGGTTTCCCCTGCGATGCGGCGATTTTGTTGGTGACGCGCGGCGAATCGTTCTTTTTTACCGACAGCCGCTACATGGAAGCGGCCAGACGCGTGATCCGCGGCGTAACGTTTCTGGACACATCCGCTTTTACCGAAAACTTTCCGCACGTCTGCGCACGTCTGCAGATTCGCCGACTTCTGGCGGAAACATCCAGCATGACTGTGCGCGCCGCGCGCAGATACGGCGATCTGTTGCCGCAGACGGAGCTTGTATTTGACGACGATGTCGGGTTTCTTGCGCAGTTCCGCCGCCGCAAAAGCGACGACGAAGCGCAAAAGATCGACAAAGCGCAGCGCATTGCCGAACAGGCGCTCGAACGTACACTGCCGCTGCTGCGCGAGGGACGGACGGAAAAAGAAATCGCGCTGGAGCTGGATTATACAATGCTGCGGCTGGGTGCGGACGCGCTGTCGTTTCAGACCATTGTCGTCAGCGGAGAGAATTCTTCGCTGCCGCACGGCGTTCCCGGAACGCGGCGCCTGCGCGACGGCGATATGATCACCATGGACTTCGGCGCTGTTGTCGACGGGTACCACAGCGACATGACCCGCACTGTGGCGCTGGGGCATTGCGATGCGCTGCAGCAGGAGATTTACGGGATCGTGCTGCGTGCGCAGCAGGCGGGGCTGGATGCGCTGCGTGCGGGCGTTGCGTGCAGGGATGCCGATGCAGCCGCACGGGACGTGATCCGGCAGGCGGGTTACGGCGAATATTTCGGCCACGGTACCGGGCACGGCGTGGGCGTGGAGATACATGAGCGCCCGAATCTCAGCCCTCTGAGCCGCGAAACGCTTGCGGCCGGCGACGTCGTAACGGTGGAGCCGGGGATTTATCTGCCCGGCCGTTTCGGCGTGCGGATTGAGGATATGGTGCGCATTACCGCGGATGGGTACAGCAGCTTTACCCGTGCGCCCAAAGCGCTGATTGTTCTTCCACTTTGAGCTGTTCCGTATCCTTTCGGCATGTTGGACAATTTGAACGTTTCTTTTTTGTACAAAACGACTATGTATCGTGGAAACTGAATAAAATAAATTAAAAAAGTTCTCGCTTTTTTATTGAAAACTGTAAAGAGTTATGCTATACTGGAAAAGATGTTGAGTATTTTTATACCCCGTCAAGGATGCTGTACGCCGCCGCGGGCGGCGGAGAAATAGAAGGAGGAATTCTTTTGAAGATCTATAACGCACAAAATATCCGCAATATCGCCATTGCCGGACACGGCGGACGCGGCAAGACTTCTCTGGCAGAGGCAATGCTGTATCTGGCCAAAGCTTCCGACCGTCTCGGCCGCGTGGCAGACGGCAACACCGTAATGGACTTTGACGCGGAGGAAAAGAAGCGCAAGACTTCTGTTTCCACCGCCGTTGCTCCGCTGGAGTGGAAAAATACAAAGATCAACCTGCTGGACACGCCCGGTCTGTTTGACTTTGCGGGCGGCCTGAGCGAAGGCGTGCGTGCGGCAGAGACTGTGCTGATCGTTGCGGCGGCCGGCGCGGGCTATGATGTCGGCGCGGAGAAAGCGTTCAAGGCGGCCAACAAGCGCGGCGTTTCCAAAATGTTCGTCGTGACCCGCTGCGACGCGGAAAATACCGATTTCTACAAGACCTTTGAAGCGCTGCACGAGGTGCACGATACGGAGCTTTGCCCCGTGGTCGTGCCGTACATGGAAGGCGACAAGGTCAAAGCATACGTCAACTTTGCTACGGGCAAGGCATACACATACAACGGCGGCAAGGCTTCTGAAATTGCGATGCCGGCCGACGACCGCCTGGATGAGATGAAGGCTATCTTCAACGAAGTGGTCGCTGCTACT
>CAMOCU010000263.1 GCA_946610835.1 uncultured Clostridia bacterium
CCGAAAAAATCTCTCATCCCCTCGCACACCCCGATTTAATCAGCGCTTCCTTAGATTCAGACGCTTTCGGCCATGCGGCGCAGCTGGAATGCAAAGCGGTAAAAGCAGACGCGAACGCAGGTTTCTTTCAAAACAGCGCTGTTGGCTGCAATCACGCGCAGGGTAATGTTCGCGCTGTCTGCGCGGTGCAGTGTGTTGGTGACATAGCCGTCTGCGTCCACCTGAATGTTCGGGTTGTCGCTGCTCCATTCGATCGTTGCGTTTTTATACACAGCGATCCGATACAGACGCAGCGACGCTTTTTTATACCGCTGCAGCAGGCCGACGCGCACGCTTTGCATTTCAGGCGATTGGTTGTGCGCATTGACGATGCACAGAACCGTGCAATTGCTGTAAGGAATGTACGGGTGCGATTCGTTTTCCGGATCGGACTGCGTGTCGGAAATATCGTCCGGCTGCGCGGCGCTTTCTTCCGCGTTCAAAGCGAGCTGCTGATATTTTGTGGCGCTGAACATTGTATGTTCCATGCCGTATTCATTCGTGAAAGGCACACGGTCAAATCCCTCGATCTGCGCGAGATCATACGAACCGGAAAAAGCGCCGCCGTCGATACTTTGTACGCTGTCCGGAATGCGCAGCGTGGACAGCTTTGTTTCTCTGAACGCGCATGCGCCGATATCCTCCAGCCCTTGCGGCAATTCGATTTCGCACAGCAGCGTGTTTTCAAACGCGCAGGCGTCCACTCTTTTCAGTGTTGAGGGCAGCCGGATTTGTTCCATGGCGCAGCCGGAGAATGCCAGCTCGCGCAGAACTGTCACGCCCTCGGGCAGTATGATTTCGCGCGGGCCGTATTCGGGGACGCCGTCGGAACTGTGCCAGAACGCCTGTCTGCCGATCACTTTTACGCCTTCCGGTACGGTGAAGCTGTCTTCTTGGCGTGCGCCGGGGTACCGCAGCAGAATCCGCCCGTCTTTGCTGTAGAGAACGCCGCCCTCCGCTTTAAAATACGGGTTGTCAGCGTCCACGGTATACGCCTGTACGCGGTCAAAATGCACGTTTTGTGTCCAGTCGTCATACGGAACGCAAAGCGGATAGTCTGAATCCTGTGCGCTGATGTGAATCGTGACCGGTCTTTTGCTTTGCGTTTTGCGGTCGGCGGATTCCTCCGCGCCGCAGCCGTATCCGGAAATTTCGTTATATTTCCGGATGGTTTTCTTCGGCAGGCCGGAAGAATAAAAGGGGTCGTATTCAAAACGAACGTCCGTGCCGGCAAAGTGGACGGATTTGAGCGCGCTGCACCCGGCGAATGCATACGTGCCGACAAATTGCAGCGAACGCGGAAACACAACGGCAGTTACGGCGCGGCCGACGGGGTCGCAGCCTTCGCTGTAGCTGGAGAATGCGTAGGCGGCAATGTCGGTTACGCCCTGTGGCAGAATGCATATACCCGCATAATCTTCAGCGGCGCGGATCAAATGGCTGCCGCACAGCAGCAGACCGTTTTTATACAGGGATTGGTCGCGCAGAAACGCAGTGCCCGAAAAAGCGTCATTCCCGATTTCGATCGTCTGATTTCCGTCGAACTTGACTTCCCGCAGAGCCGTGCAGGCGGCAAAGGCGTTGCTGCCGATCACGGCAACGTTTTTCGGAATGCGGATTTTTGTCAGTTTATCGCAGTGGGCAAAGGCGCTCGCACAAATGGATTTCAGGCTATCCGGAAGATGCACCTCGCACAGTTCGGCGCATCCGGAGAACATTGCGGCGCCGACGTTGGTTACGCCTTCTTCCAGAATGACTTTGCGGATCTTGCCGCGCAGTTTGCGCACGCCCCACGGCGTATCGGTGGCAAAGAAATCCCCTTCGTAATGGATACAGGACGACATCTCGCCCTTGCCGCGCACAGTCAGTGTGCTGTTGCCCGGGGTAAAGAGCCAGATCAGGTCGTCGCCGAAATGGCCCTGCATGGTTTCTTCGCCGGCCATGGCCGGGCAGACGGTCAGCGCCAGCGTAACGAGTGTCATCAGGATGCAGCAAAGTGCGCGTGCGGTTGTTTTCAAGCAAATCTCTCCTCGCAAGTCATATCGTATGCCCGGAGTATAGCGCAGTTGTGTAAAAAGTGTGCGCGTTTGTCAAAAATGACGCGCGAATTGAAATAAACGCTGTCCGGGAACCCGCAGCATCCGGCAGCGCGTGAAGGAACGTGCAGAAGGCGGAATGCTGAACATATTGTATAGTAAACGGCGCAAAAGCAGGACGGAGTATAGAAAACGTAAAAAAAGTCCCTCTTTTTTGTATAGATTGCCGAATGTAAAAAATATTGACAATTTGGTTTCAAAAATGTTATAGTATAAGTGTATAAGGAGTAGTATAAAAAGTATGCGCAGCGCACACTTTTTTCTTATTCTTTGTATACCCGTTTTGTTTACCCTGTCTGCCGCGCCCGGCAGAACAGTTTACCATAGACAGCCTTACATAAGGAGGTTATTTTCAATGAAAAGAATATTGAAAAGAACGTTGAGCGTGATTCTGACGATCATGCTGGTCTTTACGACTTTGCTGCCGACGGTGGAGGCGACCATCACGAACACGAGCGACTCTATGCCGGACGTATACATTGCGGTTCCCGAAACCATGTATCTGCAGGCGAGCACGGGCAGCGCGACAACGGTGCAGTATTATGTCAACGATACGCTCAGCGGCAGCGCGTTGTCTCCGGACGCGGTCAGAGACGCCACAACGGGCAAGGTATATTTTCAGGCCGCAAGCGGAACGCTGACGGATCGGAAGTTCTCGATTTCCAACACCAACAAATCCAATATTTCCATGGACAGCGATTATTACGGCCTGTCCGGCGTGACGCTCAGCAGCGGTGTTGCGGCAAAGGGAACCACACAGCTGGAATGGACTTTTACAGGCAAGCTGAACGGCATTGCTGTGGAGTATCATGCATACAGCACGGCCTATTCGCCGTATTATACGCCGGTCGGTGTGATTATGGACGAAACAAACGAGCGCGGCAACGACCATCAGCTGCAGGATCTGGCGTGGGTTTCCGGTGTGCATGATTATGCGGACACGACCAATTTCAACAAATATT
>CAMOCU010000264.1 GCA_946610835.1 uncultured Clostridia bacterium
CCATACTCCAGCGCGCGCTGCGGACAACGATGGATACACGCCAGGCACTGCTGGCAGTTGTTGCCGAAAAACGGCATTGCATCGACAATCGTAATGTTTCCCGTCGGGCAAACCTTGGCGCAATGACCGCACCCCGTGCAGTCGTAAGTCGAGCGGAACGGTTTGGACGAGCGCGCATATTTATTGAAGAAATGACTGGCCACAAATGTTTTTAAAAACGGCAGCTTGCCCACATGCACATCCATGCAGCCCTCTGTCCGGTTGACAATTCCGGGGATCATCTGTTCAAGCGCCACGTTTGCGGCACGCACTTTGGCCAGCGCCTGTTCCCTCGGCTCCACGTCAAACGCCACTATATAATTGTCCGGCATAATTAGCGACCAACAACTGTCGATGCGCATTTTGCGCCGCAGCAAATGCATTGCGTAACCCGCTTCCGCGCCGCAGGTACAGACCGCATATGTATATGCGCCGCTGTGTACCGCGACGTTTTTTAAGAAATCAGACACCATGGGCGGCAGGTTCCACGCATAAATCGGAAAAACGATTCCAATCCGCTCTGTCGAGCCGACCACGATCGGTTCCATGGTTTCAGATGTGATGCGCTGCACGCTGTCGCCTGTCGCCTGCGCAATTCTGCGCGCGACCCATTCGGAATTGCCTGTGCCGGAAAAGAAATAGATCATCTGTATCCCTCCGTTTCCTTTGCATCTATTATACAGAATCCGCACATGAAATTCAATCTGTATTTGCGATTTTTTCCGCAGCACAGACCAGTCTTTCTTCGGCGTCCGGGAGGATAAATTTTTCCTGGGCATCCAGCATAATCTTTCGCAATCTTTGGCTTTCCAACAGTCTGCCGGCATAGGAGACGTTGTCTGCGGCGGTTTTGCCGCGAAAAGCAATGCCCCGACTGTCCAGATACTCTGCGTTTTGCCTTGCGCGCGGCGAAGGCGTGTGCAGCAAAATCACAATTTTTCCCTGCCTTGCCGCGGCACAGACAAAAATCGGAGTCGCCGGTGTAAACACTGCGTCCGCCGCACAAAGTGCAAGCGAAAGATTGTCCCGCAAGGGCAGCACATAGACGTTTTGAAACTCTGCAAAAGCGGTGGTGAACAGTTTACATCGCGCAGCATCCTTGCACAGCACAACTGACCTTGCAGGCGGACACAACGCATCAATCGCACGGACAGTGCTTTTGATTTCGCCCGCAGCCGCGCCGTCTGTGAGCAGAAGAAATAACGGTTCTTGTGCCCTTAATCCCAACGCCTGCAAACACTTTTCCCGCGGCAAGAGTACACGGTAATGCTGCGGCAGCGGCACGCCGCAAGGGAGAACTGTCCGGTCTTTCGCGCCCATGGTAATGTAACTGAATGAAAGATCGGCATGCGGAATCGTTACAGCTTTCCAATCCGCCGCGTTCAATTTTTCCGGGCAGTGAAATTCTGTGCCCAGATAGATTCTTTTTTGCTCCGGTAAGCGATGCAGCAAATCGCTTTGCGTACTCAACACCGCATCCGGATGTATCTTTTGGCACGCACGGCGCAGTTTTTCCGCGCTCGTATAACGGAACAGAACACACTCGTGTCCACGCGCCTCAAAAATTCGCTGTACAGCTGCCGGAAAATCCGTGCCGGGTCTATAGGGTAAAAATAATTTCACAGCATTCACCCGATTTAGTATGGAGATTCCGCCACAAAAATATACAAGGAACGCAAAAACCTCCCCCCGTTTTCGGGAGAGGTTCTCCGTGTTAATCCTCGCCTGCAGGCAACCCGCCGCCGCGATACATAATGAACTCCAACAAATCCGCCACACAGCCCTGATTACAATGACAGGCACGGAATTTACAAATATCACGGATTTTTTTCGGCGCCTGCCCAGCGCAGGCCGGCAAACCGACTGTTTTGAGCATATCCCAATCGTTAAAATAATCTCCGATTGCTGCCACATGATCACGGCGAATCCCGAGTTTGGCAGCCAGCTGCATCACGCCCACACCCTTGTGTGTATTTTCCTGCAGCATTTCGATCGTCACGGGAGAACTGAGCATAAAATGAGCCTGCGGATTTGGAATAGAGGAAACATAATTGGAAAAGTATTCGATCATGTACGGAGCGCCCCAAAACATGACCTTGAGCCATCCCTCCTGCGGAACACGATCAATGTCTGAGATCGTGCAGGGAGATTTGTCGAACCAGAAGGTCGCCTGTGAAAGTTTACCGCTTTTCACCACATAAATCATGTCCGCACAGAAGATTGCCACATCAACCGAATAAAGCGGTTCGGAAAAGCGGCGGATCACATCGCGGACAAACTGCCTGCCCTGCGGCCCGATCGGGGTGCTGTGAACAAGCTTCTTTTGCTTCAGATCATAAATCGCTGCGCCGTTCATCACAACCGCGGGCTGATTGCAAGGCACGCTCGCATAAGCCGCAGAAATGTTTGACACTGTCCGTCCGGATGCAAGTGTAAAATTGCCGCCGAGATCAGTAAATGTTTTGATCGCTTCGTAATTTCGCCGGGGCAGTTGACGCATTTTGTTATGCAATGTTCCGTCCACATCGGAAATCACGAGCCAGTCTTCAAACGTTCTTTTCATATCTTCTCCCGTTTTTATTTATAAATCTCCAGTTCAATAAAAATACGCTCTTTTTTCGACAGTCCGAGCGTACGCAAAAAAGCGGCTTTCCCTTTTCCGCGCAAAGTCAGCTTGTCACCCGGTTCGATTTTGTAATCTTTTTTGAGTATCTGCAAGCCGTTGACAAATACACGGCCGGCGGCAATGAATTCCGCCGCATCCGTGCGCGACATGGAAAATGCCGAGCCAAGCACGCAATCCAGCCGCAGCGACGGAACCGTGTCGCGCAGCACAACCGTTGTCTGTTGCGCTGAACACAGGTCTGAAAGCGGAATTTCATGCGCTTCAAACCGCGCATGCCCCGCTTGTGTGAACTGGCTGCAGAGAATCGGAACAAGATCAGCCCGTACCAGAATATCCGCTCCACTGCTGCTGACGAGAATATCGCCGATCTTTTCACGGCGAAGACCGATTCCCATCAGCGCGCCGAGGTAATCCC
>CAMOCU010000265.1 GCA_946610835.1 uncultured Clostridia bacterium
TTTTCATCAGTGTGGATTTTCCGGAACCGTTTTCGCCCACGATGCACAGATAATCTCCGCTGTTTACAGCGAAGTTGAGATCGCGCAGGATCTCGTGCCCGCCGTAGCCGAGGGAAAGATTTTGACACGTCAGCAAAGCCATTGGTACATCACCTCAATTTTATGGGGATCGCTGTTCAAACTGCAGCGCATGCCCCGATTCAATATTCGTTTGATCTGTTTGCCGGAATCGCAGCGTGCTCCGGTATATCGGAAATGCGGTATTGTTAAGAGGAAAGCGCGGTTTGCAGAGTCTGTAAGTTCTGTTCCATGATTGCAAGATACGATGCGTCGTTCTGCATATCCGCAGAGGCGGCCGACTGCATGGAATCCATGGTCAGAATCAGCGGATCAACCGTTTTAGCTGCATCGCGGATCGTTTGTGCCAGTTTGCCGTCCGCGCCCTCAAGCTGTAATATGGCGTGCAGCCCCAGTGCATCCGCCTTTTTGGCAAGAAAATCAATGGTTTGGAAGCTTGCCTGAGATTCGGTGGAGCAGCCGGAAAATGCAGCATAATACGTCAGATCGTAGTCCCGCGCCAGATACAAAAAAGGAAAACGGTCTGCCACCAGAATCGTGTGCTGCGGTGCGTCGTCAAGCGCGGCGATAAAGCGGCTGTCGAGTGCGCGCAGGCGGGCGAGATACAGCTCGGCATTGGCATTGTACGCCGTGCGTTCAATCGGATCCAGCTCGCCCAAGGCATCGGCAATTCTGCGGCACATCTGCTGTGCAAGACGCAGCGACAGCCACACATGCTCGTCCGGCTCATCCGTGTTCTCGTCCGGGTCGGTCTGCATACCCTGCGCTGTTTCTTCCGGCAGAACAGCCGGTCCGAGCGCATCGAGCAACGCAATGTGCATGCGCCCCGTGTTGTCGGTTTTTGCCAGCAATTCACGCGCCCATGCGTCGGATGTGCCGCCGAAAAAAACGAACAGGTCGCATTGGCCGATGCGGACAATGTCCTCGGCCGTGGGCTGGTAACCGTGCGGATCGACACTGCTGTCGAGCAGTGTGATCTCGATTGTATGGTTGTCTGTTCCGGTGATCTGCCGCAGCCAGTCATAGATCGGGAACATTGTTGTCACAACAGACAGCCGCTTGTTTTGCGATGTGCTGCCGCAGCCGCCGAGCAGCGCCGTGCAGGCAAGCAGACATACGCAGAGCAGTGCGCAAAGGCATTTTTTCATACATTGTCCCCTTCGGTTGTTTTCGGGTCGGCGGCGCAGCAGTCGCGGCATACACCGTACAGCACCGTTGCAGAACGATCGACCCGGAATCCGGCGTCCTCGGCAACCTGATCGACAAGCGTCTGGGTAGCGGGAACGTCCATATGGTATGTTTTGCCGCAATGGCTGCATGTCATGTGCAAGTGTTCGTGGCAGGCGGCCGCGCCGCAAAAGCGGTACAGCACCTCACGGCTGCCGTCGCGCACGCAGGGACGCAGGATCCCCTCGGTTTCCATGGCGGCGATGTTGCGGTAAATGGCGCTGAGCGAAATGCCGTCCCCGGCAGTTGCATCGGCAATCTGGCGCGCGGAGAGCGGCTCGTCCGGGTGCTGCGTCAGATAATCCAGCAGAACCTTGCGTTGTTTTGTGCTGTATTTCGGCAAAGCCCTTCCTCCTTTGATATGAAAATGCGAATATTTCGCAAATCAGTATAGCATGCCGAACCGCAGTTGTCAAGACGCAGAAATGTAACGATTTTATAAATTTCCGTTCTTCGCCGTTGAATTCCGCAGGGGAGTGTGCTATACTAATTTAAAAACGGAGTGATTCCGGAAGGGAGCCGATCCTAATGGGCAAACGAATTCTTTCTGCCGCAGCGGCGGTATGTCTGGCGTTTTTGGCCGCGTTTGCAGTTGCGGCGGATGGCCTGCCGTTCGAAAAAGTGCCGTCCGCGCCGCAGGATATGCATTTTGTATTCAGCTATCCCAACAACGAGGGCAGCGAATGCATCGAGGCGGTGTATACACAGCCGGACGAGCTCAGCCGCGTTGCCAGCCTTTCTTCAGACGGACAGATGCGCTATTACGGCGCAGATTTCGACGTGTGCATTCAGTTTGACTGGGCAGTGGACGATAAGGCGGCGTTTCACGCGGACGAGAGTTGGGACAGTGTTACCGGGAATTACCCGATTCAGAAAATCGACGGCAGCTTTGTTCACCGCACAGAAGTGTTCTGGTTCGCGTATGACGAGGCCGCTGCGCGCTGCGCTCCCGGCGTGATCGAAAAAGACGGGGCAAAGGTATTCGATTTTGACCATCACGCGCTGTATGTGCGCGCACGCTTCTTTATCTATGATTACGCGGCGGAAAAATGCACGTTTTCTGACTGGACGCAGGCTTATGACGTCGGAGCATTCCGCGACGCAAAGCCGGCCAAAGTTCCGTCAGTGGGCGACGCGCGGCTGACGATTGCCAAAGCCGCTGTCGATACGCAAACGCCCGGAGCGATCACTTTCGAGCTGCGCATCCCGGATGAGATCAAGCAGACCGCGCTTGTGCTGCTGCGCGATTACGACACAGAACTGCATCTTGAATCGCAGGTGCGTTTCGGGGACGGCGAGTGGGAATACTGGATTCTGCAGGGCGAGCTGTATCCTTATATTGTCGGTCAGCGGCAGCTGTCTGTGGATACAACCGCACTCGAGGGCAAGGTGGAGTACCGTTGCCGTCTGACAGGCGGCAACCCGGATCTCGGAACGGATGTGACGACAGGTTGGAGTGACATTCTGACTGTGGAAAACGGCAGCACGCGCATGGTGGTCAACGACGATCCCTTCGACGCCAAGGTTGCTGAGGCAGAGCGGCTGGCGGCGGAAAAGGAAGCGAACAAGTGCAAAATCTGCGGTATCTGCCCGCATCCGCTCGGGCTGTGCCTGTTTATTTGGATCGGGATTGTTGTGGTGATTGCTGCCATCGTTGTGTATAATGTTCTTGCACACAAGAAAAAGGTTAAAAAGCAGGCCGAGATCAAAGCGCGCGAACAAGCGTCCCGCGCCGGATCGAAGGTCGATAC
>CAMOCU010000266.1 GCA_946610835.1 uncultured Clostridia bacterium
TCGATTTAGTCGCGGGGGAGATTTTCGTCCGTTACACAGAAGAGCACTTCCCGCTCCTGCTGGGCAGGGAAGTGCGATTGTTTCTGTGATAATACCGGAGAGCATGATTGTCGATTGCTATTCTTTGCTGTGGAGGTTTTGATATTCGCCGGGAGTAAGACCGGTCTCACGCTTGAAAACGGTTTGAAAGTATGCTTGACTGGAAAAAGCGAGCGTTGCGGCGATCTCACCGTATGACATGTCGGAATATCGCAGAAGACGCTTGGCGTCGCGGATTTTGGTTTCGATAATGTGTTCGTTGACGGTCTTGCCGGTTTCTGCTTTGAACCGGCGAGTAAGTGCAGATCGGCTCATGCCGACGTGATGTGCTACATCATCAATGCCTACGGATTCATGCGCATGATCGGCGATAAACTGTACGGCGGAAAAAACCTCGCGAGAGAGGTTTTCCGGCAGCTTCGCCTGCCGCACTCGTTCGGTAAAGTCCATCACCATATTGAACTGCTGCAAATATACGCTTTCAACCGAACTGCATTGTTCGACTTCCTGCGTATAGAGGTCGATCAGACGATAGGCGTCCTCTACATCCATACCGCCGCCGATCCCTGCAACCTTTCCGACAAGGGCGGTAAGTCCGATCACCATATTTTTCGCTTGACGCAGGGGATCGGCAGCCAGCGTTCCGATATGGAAATCCATGTTCTGCACAGTTTTCTCCAAGAAGATGCGCAGCTTTTCCACCTCGCCGTCGCGGATATAACTCAGCATCAGATTTTCAAACTGATAGGTTCCATGGTAGGTACCGATTTCCTTTGCTTCCGAGGAGCTTTTTGCGTGGCTCTGCGCGATTTTCTGCTTTGCCTTTGCGCCGCGTTTTTCGTAACTTTTGATCAAGTCTTCCATTTTTGCAACTCCTATCCAAATTTATAATATAATACCCGATATTAAAATACAATGCAAGAAAAATACTGTAAAATGAGTTCATGAAAAATAGGAGGCACAGTATGGCAAAGGAGATCGGATTGCTCGGCAAAGGACTGTTTGAAAAGCCCTTTATGGATACGCGTATTAAGACGAGGGCAGTTTCCAAAAAGGAAAAGATATTCGGGCATCTTTTGGGGCCGCTCGGCTTGATTTTTGTCGTTAATACAATCGCGGCGTTGGTGGAAAAGTTTTTTACCCAACAGACCGGTGCGATGTACGGCACGCAGAATGTAGAAATGATCCGTGTGATGGGCGGAAAGTACGAAGTCGTGATGACCGTCGCAAAAATTCTCGCTATGCTCTTCGGGTTGCTGAACGGCTGGCTGGTGCAGCATACGAAATCGCGGCAGGGACGCATGCGCCCCTGGCATCTGATTTTCGGATTCATTTCGATTATGATCGGCTGCACGATTTTTCTGTTTCCCGGTACGACGCTCGGCGAAAGCTATTGGTATTATTTCTTCTTTCTGCTGATCTCCTATCATACGGTCGGTTCCACATTCTTCTACCTGTTTAGGGATAATATATGCTCTTTGACGACACGCGATCCGGGAGAAAAGACGCAGGTACAATTCTTTCGCAAGCTGACATGGACGCTGATCTCCGGCATCATCATCGGTATGCTGATCAACATGGTCGCGCTTCCGATGTGGCTTGAAAAGGACATCAACGGCTATCCGATCCTGATGATCTCTCTGTCCATAGTTGCGATTCCGCTGCTGCTGCTCGAATACTTTTACACCCGCGAGCGCATCACCGAGGACATCGAAACTGAATTCGGCGTCGATCACGAAAACAACATCCCGCTGAAGGCGCAGTTGAAAGCGCTGTTCACGAACAAATATTGGGTCATTCTTACGGTAATCGCAACCGTCAGCGGGATTGTGGATAATTTCAAGGGCGGCAACGTGCAGTATTTCTATATTAAGTTTTTACTGGACGGAGCCAACAAACCGATGATGTATACGATTTATCAGATCGCCACCGGCTTCCCGCTTGGAATCGGCGCGATCACGATCTATCCGCTTGCCAAAAAGATCGGTATCAAGAACCTGACGCTCGCCGGGTACGCGCTTGTGCTTATCGGAAGCATCATCGGCTGGATATTCCCCGATCAGCTGATTCCGGCGGTGATCGGCGGCATACTCCGAAACATCGGATGGATGCCGAACGCCTATATCTTTGCAACGCTGATCTGTTTTGCGTTTGACAGTATTGAATTCAAGTCCGGTTTCCGACTCGAAGGACTTTTGGGCGTTGCAATCATTGTAGCAATTCAATGGCTGATCTATGCACCGTTTGCAGGCGGCTTTGAATCCACGATCCTGAAGCTCGGCTTTGTGGACGTGGAGGGCGTCGTACCTTCACAGGAAGTCGTGCGGTTTATGACGACGGCGTTTTATCTCTTCGACATCATCCTTGCGGCTGTTGTGCTGATTCTCCTGCCTTTTGTGGACGTCGAAAAGAAACTGCCGGAGATGAATGCGGAGCTTCTGCGCCGCAAGAAGGAAGCGGTTCTGGCAAAAGGCGAAGAGTGGATCGAGCCGGAGGAGCAGGAACGGCTGGAGAAGGAAAAGCTCGAAGCTGAGCATGAAGCAAACCGCATCGCAGATCTTCAGGAACGCTGCGCAAAGCGCGGGCTGGACTTTGAAACGGAGAACGCAAAGTATCTTGCGAAACAGGCGGAAAAGAAAGCCAAGGCAGAAGCGAAAGCCGCAAGAAAAGCGAAATGATTCTTGATTTCAATAACAACTGGTTATTTTTGAAGGAAGGCGAAAAGCCGATCCCCGTGACACTGCCCCACGACGCCATGTTGACGGAGCCTCGCCGAACGTCCGCGCTCGGCGGAAAAAACAACGGCTTCTTTCCCGGCGGAAGGTACGTCTACGAAAAACGCTTTTCAGTCGATGAGGCAGATGTCGGCAAATCTTTCGTGCTGCATTTCGAAGGCGTGTATCAGAACTGCACCGTTTCTGTGAACGGACGGAACGCGTGCAGTCACCGATACGGGTTCACGGCGTTCGATGTGAACGTTACGGATTTCATACAGGCGGGGGAGAACACCGCCAC
>CAMOCU010000267.1 GCA_946610835.1 uncultured Clostridia bacterium
GACGGAAAAAGATCCATTCCTTCGTGCGCATCGGATTGAATCAGTGCTTCCTAAGGAATCCGCAATTTCCGCACGCCACAGCGATGCGGCTATTATTTGCCTACTCTCCGCTTCGGAGCGCAGAAATTTGCGCGCACAGAGAGGCCGGAGAAAGCGCCGGCTCATCGAGCAGCGCATCATACAGGCGCTCCATATTTTCGTAGGAATGTTCCACCTCTTTTGCAAAAAGCCGCGCGGCGGTCAGCGGCGGCGCGTCCGCATACGTCACAAACAGCACTGCCGCACACATCAGCTGCACACGCAGCGCAGCGTCCATGTCTGTCACCGCCTGCGGCAAATAGCGAAACAGGAAGTAAACAGCCAGATTCTCGAGCACGGCGCGATCGACGTGCGGCTCAGGCCGCGGCGCACGGCACAGTGCGGCAAACGTCTCCGTCATCAAATCGAGCGCAGCATAAAAGCGAAACTGCGCACCGATCGCATCCGAAACACATTCGCCCTGCGGCACGCCATTCCACGCAAGCGCGCTGCGCAGACACTGCTGCAGATTTTCGGCAACGGAATGCGCCGGATCCCGCACAATTCGCACCAGCTCCCCGCGCAGCTGCAGCAGCTGCTGTAAATCCGCATCGTTCGTCTGCGTCATCGGCACTTCAAGCGCACCCTGCGCGAGCGTCAATCGCGCGCCTTCCGGGCAGGCCGGCGACAGGCAACACTCTGTAAAATCCTCGTATTCCTGCACAATGCGCGGGAATCGGCGGCACGTCACGCTCAACGCCTGCTCGCCGGCAACACGCTGAATTTCGCACAGTCCGTCTGTCTGTAAAAAAGGACAGCGCGGCTGCGTGCGCGCAAAAACAATGTCGCCGTCTGCGTCCGTGTGCATGCAGGCGCGCATACGCACACCGAGTTCCCCCGGGAACGCGCTGTATTTTTGCGCTGTATCGTCGTCAATCACCACATCCCACCCTGTGCAGCAGGTATCCGGACAGGCGAATGCAATACAGTGAAAACGATCATAGTTTCCTAAAACGTATGTATTCATAATTCCTCTAAAAATTTGCGGAATGCCGTGGGCAGGGCGTAATCGTGCCGAATCTGCTCCGGTGTTTGCCAGACAAATACATCCGGTGCAGCTGCGCAGCGGATAAAAAAGCCGTCCATTTCCCAACGGATATGTGTAAAAATATGCACACGGTGCCCCTGCCGCATCAACGCACTCGGCTGCAGATTCTGCGCCGCCGCCCAGGACAGTGCTTGCTGCGGAGAAAACGGTTCATCCGTGTTCGGCAGTTCCCACAGTCCCGCCAGCAGTCCTTCGGAGCGGCGCCTGCACAATGCAATTTGATCGCCATGCTGCAGCAAAAACACACTCTTGCGCATAAGCTGCTTTTCTTTTTTCGGCGTTTTGCGCGGCAAATGCTCTGCACTGCCTTCCTGCAGGCCGCGGCAGCTGTCGCGCAGCGGACAAATCGCGCATTTCGGTGAACGCGGCGTACAAACGGTTGCGCCCAGCTCCATGAGCGACTGCGTAAATGCGCCGCATTGCCCGGCGGGATAGACCTGCTCGAGCTGCTGCGTGACCCGCGTTTTATAGGCCGGCTCGTCCACACATGTCTCATCCGCAAGATAGCGCGCGCTCACGCGCAGCACATTGCCATCCACCGCCGCACGCGGCTGTTCAAAACAAATGGATGCAATCGCGCCCGCTGTGTACGGCCCGACGCCCGGCAAAGCGCGGATCTCCTCCCAAGTGCGCGGAAATTCCCCGCTGAAATATGTGCAGATCACACGTGCCGCTTTTTGCAAATTGCGTGCGCGGCTGTAATAGCCCAGCCCTTCCCAAAGCTTAAACAGCAGATCCTCCGGCGCGTCGGCCAACGTCTGAATTGTCGGAAACGCATCCAAAAAGCGCGCGTAATACCCCAGCACTGCTTCCACGCGCGTCTGCTGCAGCATGATCTCCGACACCCATACGCGGTACGGATCACGATTCTGCCGCCATGGCAGCGGCCGGGCATTCGCTGCAAACCACGGCAGCAGCGCCTTCGGCAGTTCTGCAAACGGCGCGTTCATCCCTCGTCCTCCCCCTTGCCGATCCGTCCGTTGGCCGGGAACACATCCGCAACCTCGGAGATCGTGATGTATGCCGCGGGGTCGAGTTCATGGACAATGTCCTTCATTTTTGCAATCTGAAAACGATTGACGACAAAATAGATCATCGTCTTTTCCGCGTAGGAATATCCGCCGGTGGCCGCAACACGGGTCATGCCGCTGTTATATTCCGCGCTCAGCGCCGCGCAGACTTCTTCCGGCTTGTCTGTCACGATCATCGCGGCTTTTGAGCGGTCAAAACCTTCCACAACGAAGTCCACCGTCTTCAGCGCCGCAACATACGCAAGAATCGAATACAGCGCCTGCAGCCAATGGCCGGTCACAATTGCCGCCGTCACATACAGCAGCGCGTTGTAAATCATCACAAATGAGCCGACGGACAGACCCACGCGCGGCGCAAAAATCACGGCGATCACTTCGATCCCGTCCATCGCGCCGCCGAAGCGCAGTGACAAGCCGCTCCCGAGTCCGGAAATCAATCCGCCGAAGACGCCGCACAAAAGCAGATCTGTCCCTGCAACGGGGGACGATGAGGAAAGGTCGATCGGCAAAAATTCCTCAATCACCAGCGCCATCACGGCGTACATCGCCACGGAATACACACCGTAAAAAGTAAACACCGCACCCTGCCGCTTCAATCCATACAGAAACAGCGGAATGTTCAACACCACCAAAAACAGCGGCAGCGACAGATAGTCGGGAGTAATCTGCCCAAGAAACATCGACGTTCCGGAAATGCCGCTGTCATACAGACCCACGGGATTGAGAAACATCGTAATTCCCACAGCGTTCAAAATCCCGGCGATGGTCAGCATCACTATATTCTGCCACTTCAGTTTCCGGTACCATTTGTCCTGTTTCATTGCGCGCCTCCTGAATGCGAGTTATTCTTTTTTATTATATCGTAATTATTTTTTATTATAATTCCATAGCAGA
>CAMOCU010000268.1 GCA_946610835.1 uncultured Clostridia bacterium
GCACAAAAATCTTACTTCGCAATCCGTACACCTCAATTGTACGGTATTGCCTTAACAATTAAATCGCCGGAAATGCGTATTTCCCGCCAGCCATAGGGATAAAGGATGTCGTCAAATTTTTTCGGAATCGGAGATTCATTGCCGCCGTCCTGTAAAATATCTTCAATAAGATAGTTTCAATTGACGAAGACAATCCTGCACTTCTGACCATTCCTGCAAAAAAAGATTCATGCAGAATTTCCAAAGCATGACCGTAATCGTAAAACTCGTATTTTTCAAGAATATCTTTTTCAATATACTTATCCATGGACAAACCAAACACTTTCTTCGAAACAATTCTAAAGCGAAGAACGTCCATGCTTCTCCCGACAATTGTACACCTATTCGTTTGTTTTTGCAAGGTATAAAAAATAATATTTCAAAAAATATTTCTTGTTAAAGATTGCACAATATGATATACTTGACGACAATACTGAAACAAGGAGCAAAACAAGATGGGCACGATCATCGCATTGGGCGGCGGACGGTTTGACAACGGGGAAATGACGCAGGTGGCGCAGTATATTCTGGACTGCACGGGCAAGGCGGCGCCGCGGGTGCTGTTTTTGCCCACGGCAGGGTTCGACGACATGGACGGGGACGAACCGATCCGCGACACGTTTGAATCGCTCGGCGCAACGTTTGCGCCGCTGCTGCTGACGGACGATTCTCTCACGCGCGGCGAAATCGAATCGGCGATTCTGTCGGCCGACGCGGTATATGCCGGCGGCGGCAATCTGCAGTTTTTGATGGACACATGGACGCGCACCGGCGCGGCGGATGCGCTGCGCGAGGCGTACCGGCGCGGCGTGGTGCTTTCGGGACTGAGCAGCGGCGCGATGTGCTGGTTCGAGGGCGGCTACGACGACTGCGGACCGGATCACAGTTTTGTTTTTTTGCCGTGTCTGGGGCTGCTGCCGCACTATTACTGCCCGCATTTCATCAGCGAAACGTGGCAGAAATTCGGTGAGCGCATCCGCGAAATTCCGCACAGCGGCATCGGTGTGGAGGACGGCGCGGCGCTCGTTTGGCGCGGCGGATCGTACAGCGTCGTCACCGGCAACGAGGGCGGCGAGGCGTATTTTTTTGACAAAACGAACGATTACCGCAAATTGCGCATTACCGAAAACGCGTCGATTTTGGCGCTGCCGGCTCTGTCGCCGGATTCCAAAAATTTTCAGTGTTAATCGGCCGCTTTGCGCACACAATATGCTTGCAAACGCAATATTGTGTGAAGGAGTGAAACGAGTTATGGCAAAGAGCGGCAACAACAACGTCGTTCCCGAGGCAAGAGAAGCGCTGGATCGCTTCAAGATGGAGGCTGCCAATGAGGTGGGCGTCAATCTGAAGCAGGGCTACAACGGCAACCTGACCTCCAAGGAGGCCGGTTCTGTCGGCGGCCAGATGGTCAAAAAGATGATCGAAGCGTACGAAAAGGGTATGAAATAACCGCTTTTCTCTCTCCAGGGAGTCCGGACAGCCGGACTCCTGTTTTTTTGCCTTTTTGCCGTTTGTCTATTGCATTTTTTCCGGCGGCTGTGCTATAATAGATCGGTTTAACTTACAAGGAAAGATGTGGGAACATTGGCTTACCGGAAAATTCTGGATCTGCATACGCACACGGACAATTCCTTCGACGGCAACCACTCCACAATGTACATGTGCGAGCGTGCCGAACTTGCGGGATTGCGGGGCATCGCCTTCACCGACCATGTGGAGATCGACATCTACCACCAGCATGCGTTCGACCGCCGTGCCAAGCAGTCCTATTTTGAGATCAACAAGGCTAAGGCTGCCTTTTACGGCCGTTTGGCGATTTTTGCGGGCGTTGAGCTGGGCGAGGCGACGTACGACATCCCCACGGCCGAGGCGCTGCTGAATACATTGCGCTACGACTTCGTCATCGGTTCCATCCACAATCTGCGCGGCGAAGAGGACTTCTGCTTTCTCGACGTGGAAAACTGCACGGACGAGGAGATCCGCGAGATCCTGCTGGAGTATTTTGAAGAGGAGCGCCAGCTTGCCAAATGGGGCAAGGTGGATACCATCGGCCACCTGACGTATCCGCTGCGCTACATTGTCGGCGAGCATGGACGCGCTGTCGATCTGCGCGATTATTCCGCCGAGATCGAGGCTGTCCTGCGCGAGATCATCCACAGCGGCATCGCGCTGGAGATCAACACGTCCGGTCTGTTCCAGCAGCTGGGTTCCACCATGCCCGGCGAGGACATTGTTTCGACCTACCGGCATCTTGGCGGCGAGCTGATCACGATCGGTTCCGACGCGCATTACGGCGAGCATCTGGGGCGCGGCATTCAGGAAGGCATGGCGCTGGCGGAGCGCTGCGGGTTCCACAAGCTGACCTTTTTCCAGGATCGCGAGCCGATCCAGATCCGTATGGAGTGATGAAATGAAAGTTCAGGTACAGGCAAACGCCAAAATCAATCTTTTGCTCGATATTATGAACCGTCTGCCCAACGGCTACCACAGTCTGCAGATGATTATGCAGTCTGTCACGCTTGCCGATACGGTCACGGTGACGCGCGGAACGGGGATGCTGACGTGTTCCGACCCGGCGATCCCGACCGACGCGCGCAACATCGCGCGCAAAGCGGAACGTGCCTTTTCCAAAGCCACGGGCGCCGACTGCAGCGATGCGGACATTTTTATTGAAAAACGCATTCCCTCCGCGGCGGGACTTGCCGGCGGCAGTGCGGACGGCGCGGCGGTGCTTGCGGCGCTCGACCGGCTGTACGGCACGCAGCTCGGTGTGGAACAGCTTTGCCGGATCGGCGCGCAGGTCGGCGCGGACGTGCCGTTCTGCCTTGCGGGCGGAACGTGCCTGGCGCAGAATATCGGCGATGTGCTCTCGCCTTTGCCGCCGCTGCGGAATGTGACCGTGGTGCTGGCCAAGCCCGATTGCGCTGTTTCCACCAAAGAGGCGTATGACGCGTTCGACATGGCGCAGGTCGTTTCCCATGTGCACTTCCCCGCGCTGCTGTTCG
>CAMOCU010000269.1 GCA_946610835.1 uncultured Clostridia bacterium
TGACAGGCGGGAATGCGCCCATGTGCACGTGAAAGGGCTGCTGACCGAAGGAGGAGAATCCTCGCTTGTCCAGCGTTTCTGGTCAGAAAAACAGCGCTTGAACGCGCTTGACCATACCGGATTTTTGGGCTTGGTTGACCCGTATTGGCGTGATGATACGATTTCACTGGATCACAAAAACGATGGTTTTTACGGTGAGCTTTTCATGGCGCACAGGGGAGAAGTGATCTGCACATTGGGCAACCGGCTCGGTCTATGGAAGGGCTTTAATCGACCTGCGCCGTCGCCGATTTCCGGTTTTCAGATCGACAGCGATATTCTCACGCCGATGGACGACGGAACGCTCGAAGTGAACGCGCTTGGCCGCTGTACCGTTCATGCCGTGTTCTCCGACCAAATCTCGTATACGTGGAATGTCCGCGTGGTGGCCGAGGAAGAACTCCGGGATATTCTTTTGCACGCAGCCCAATCCGATCCGTTGTTTTATATGGAGTATTATTTTGGCATGGTGGTGATGCTGTTTTCGCTCCCGCCGATTACGGTGACACTGCCGTTTATAATTCCGCTTGCTGTTTTGACCGCGCCGGCAGCGTACGCTGTGTTCCTTCTGTGGGTTCGATTCCACTGATCAAAGATTATAGGTTTATAATAATAAGGACTGCGTCCGAAGTTCGGATGCAGTCCTTGAAAGATTTTGCGGTTTTATTGGACAAGAATGCCTTTGGCCGCGCGCTGTTCGGCAAGCTCGCGTGTGATCTGCGCCTTCTTTTCGCCCACCAGATCATAGAAGAAGATCGGGATGGAGCACAGCAGCAGGCTGATGCCGGGGACAAGCGTGACGAGCGAGAACATCGCAAAGTTCTGTCCGGCTGTAAGATCGGTTGCCAACACGGCCAGACCGTCGTTGTTGGAATACAGCTGGTTGATATCCAGATGCACGGCCATATACATCAGGATAATCATAACGGTCGTCAGTGCGTTGCCGAGTTTGTTGACAAACGACTGGCACGCGGAACCGAGCGCGTTGTCGCGGTATCCCGTTTTCCATTCCATGTAATCCAGACTGTCGCAGACCATTGCGTATGAAACAACGTTGATTACACCCAGCGGGATGCTGGCAATAATCATCAGCGGAATGCAAAGATACAAATTCTTGGTCGTCCAGCCAATGATGCAGGTCAGCACATCGGCAACGAATCCGGCGATACAGGTGTAGATCACGAGTTGTTTATAATTAAATTTCTTATACAGCATCGGCAACACGAGCATGGAGCCGAACATACCGATCGCCACGCTGACCTGAATGAGCATGGCAACTTTGGAAATGCTCTCCTGCGCGGCGAGCTGCAGCTGTTCGGGCGTCATGCCGGTTGTGTCCGGACCCATGTAAAAACCGTAACGCGCCACATGAACGGCTGCTGCCTGCAGCATATACCGGCCGAAACTCAGCACACCCATAATCACAACAAGCATCAGTGGCTTGCAATGGAAAATGTGGGAAAGCGCAGACTGGCCGCCGTCCTTCTTTTTCGCGCTGTTTGGAACGGTGATGCGCTCTTTGACTTTGAATGACGACAGGGAGAAGAGCGTCATACCGATAACAGATGCAACAAGCGCTGTCAAGAGGTATTTTTTTTGTTCAAGCTGCGTCGCGTCCAAACCCCCGGATTTGGCCAGAAGCAGCCCGATACCCAGCGGCAGTACGGTTGCAATACCAGTGCCGACGCCGCCCAGCGTGCGGCCGAGGGAGATCAGCTTGCCGCGTTCGTCCGGATTGGGGGTCATGACATTTGCCATGCTCCAGTACGGTACGTCGCTGGCCGTGTAAATCATGCCCCACAGGACATAGACAACAGCGGCATAAATGTACATCTGCGTCCCCGTGATGCCGGGATTCCAGAACATCAGAACAGTGAAAATGAGAATCGGGATGGCGGTAAACGCTGCGTAAGGACGCATACGTCCCCATTTGGTCGTGTGTCTGTCCACGATCATCCCCATCAGCGGGTCATTGATCGCATCCCATACACGTGCAAGCAGCATCAGCAGCAGCACAAAAATGGGCGACAGCCGCAGTACGCTCATGTAGTAGTCCGTGATATAACTGGACATGCAGCTGTATACCAGACTTTGCCCGAGTGCGGCGATGATGAATGTATTGAACTCTTTTTTCGGAATATAGTACTGCATTCCGGAGTCCGTGGTGGTCTTTGTCTTGGATTTGGCCATGTACTCCACTCCTCTGATAGAATACATTTATTATAAGGGAACTGTGCAAAAAAGTCAATAATATATACTCTGTTTCCGGTTTTTTATGAAAAATGCCAAGACTGCTGGCGGCCGACCCCCTGAACATGGATACCATTCTGCGTAACGTCAACGACAGCATAATTGTTTTGCTCGCTGACGACCATTGCGGCAAACGTGATGTACGGAATGCCGCCGCACATGCCGGCGCATCCGTCATGATAGTGGCCGGAGAAAACGGCTCGCACTTTTCCGCTTCGTTCAAAAATCTCCATCAGTTCCCGGCGGTTACGGATCAGGTGTGGATTTTCGATTTCAGGCGAATCCAGCATGAAGGGGACATGGGTAAAAATCAATACCTGTCCGGGTGCGCTGTCCAGCTCATGCCGCAGCCAGGTGATCTGCTCCGGGTCGATCCAGCAGTCGTCCCACTGGATTTCCTCCGGCGGAAGCGGAACGTGAACATCGTTCAGGCACGCGTCCAGCACGATGCAGCGGTATTCTCCGCAGTCAAAAGCGTAATATCTGTCTGCCATACCGAGATGGGGATAGAACTCCGGCTTCGGCAAATGTGTGTCGTGATTGCCGATGATGGAATAGCAGGCAAGGCCGGTGCCGCGCAGTACGGCGTACACTTCGTCCAGCAGTTCCTGCTGTGGGCGAAAACCGTCAAAACCTTCTGCCGTGTCGCCCAGATTGACGATGCAGTCGCATCCGGCTGCGGACGATCCGACCGCCTGACGCAGTTTTTCCAAAGAAAGGCTGTGCCTTCTGTCGCCT
>CAMOCU010000270.1 GCA_946610835.1 uncultured Clostridia bacterium
ATGCGGTAGTTATATCCCATCTCCTCGTGCTGGTACCACGCCGCCGCTTCGCGGCTCTGCGTGCTCCACTTTCGCGCCTTGTCTGCGTCCGCTTTTGTGTGCGCAAGCAGCATGCCTCCGGCGCTGCCGGTGATGATCTTGTTGCCGTTAAAACTCACAACGCCCCAATCGCCGAATGTGCCGGTCTGCTGTCCGCCGAACGTTGCGCCGAGACTTTCCGCCGCGTCCTCAACGATCAGTGCGCCGTGACGGTCTGCGATTTCTCGAATGCAGCCGATTTTGGCCGGCGTGCCGTACAGATGCGCCAGCACGATCAAGCGCACATCGGGATACAAGGCGAACGCCTGCTCAAGCGCATCGGGATCCATATTCCACGTATCACGCTCGGTGTCGATAAAAACCGCCTCGCCGCCCTCATACGCCACGGGATTCACCGTTGCGTCAAACGTCAGATCCGAACAGAACACCTTTCGGCCCTCGAGCGTACCGTGCCCGACCTTTGCACGGCCGTACAGCCGCTCGCCTGCCAACCGAACCGCCAGATGCAGCGCCGCCGTCCCTGCAGACAGACCCACGGCGTATGGCGCGCCTGTCCACTGCGCCGTCAGCGCTTCGGCCGCGTCGATGTTCCGGCCCACGGTAGACATCCAGTTCGTCTCATACGCCTCGGTCATATATTGCAGCTCCTCGCCGTGCATGGTGGGCGAGCTGAGATAAATCTTTTTTTCAAACGGCGTGATGCCTGTCAGATCTTTCATAATTCCTTATCCTTTCCGGTTCCTTTTAGCCGGCTGTCCGGATTGCCGACTGCAAAGAAAAAGTATGTTTTCATTATATCAGCCTCCGGCTGAGAATGCAAGGGGGGTGTGTCCGATTTTCCCGCTTGCGCATACACTGCCAATGAATCGTAACGGAAAGGATGATTCTGCATGTGCGCAAACATGCGCTTTACATTGGCGGGCGGCGACAGACGTCTCGCCTATACAGCCAAAGCCTTACAAGACAAAGGATATGCTGTCCGCACGCTGGCGGGCGGCCGAGATGAAGATTACACACAAACGGACATTTTGCTGCTGCCGGTACCGCTGAGCCGCGACGGCAAAACGCTCCTCGCCCCGCGGGCGGACGACCCCATTCCGCTGCAAGCGCTCGCGGAAAGGACGCCGGAGGAAACGCGCGTTTTCTGCGGGATGCCGGGCGATGCGGCGCAGCTGTTCTTCCGCCGCGGGATCCGGCTGTACGATTATGCCGCGCGGGAAGAGTTTTCCCTGCGCAACGCGATTCCGACCGCGGAAGGCGTTGCGCAGCTGCTGCTGTGTGCGCTGCCGCGAACGGTACGCGGCAGTCATATACTGATTACCGGATACGGCCGCACGGCACGCGCATGCGCACGGCTGCTGTCCGGCATGGGTGCACGGATTACGATCGCCGCACGCCGCTGCAGCGCTCTCGCGCTCGCGGACGGAGAAGGGTATCACGGGCTGTATCTGCGGGAACTGGCGCAAGTCATGCATCGGTTCGACGCTGTGGTCAATACCGTCCCCGCGCCTGTCCTTGATGCGCAGATTCTGGAAAACACATCGAAGGACTGTCCGATTCTCGAAATTGCGTCCGCGCCGTACGGCGTGGATTTTGAAGTCGCAAACCGACTTGGGCTGCAGGTACAGATCGCGCCGTCCCTGCCCGGCAAAGTTGCGCCGCAGACTGCCGGGATCATCATTGCCGAAACGGTTCTGAATATGATTCTGGAGGGAAAAACATGCATGGCATGACCGTCGGCTTCGCCCTGTGCGGATCCTTTTGCACCTTTCACCGCGTGATTCCGCAAATGCGCGCCTTGCGGGAACGCGGCGCGCAGATCGTGCCGATCCTGTCCGACGCAGCGTGGAGCACCGACACCCGATTCGGCAAAGCGGCGGACTTTCGCCGCGAAATTGAAGCCATCTGTCAAAAAGAAATTATACACACTCTGACCGGCGCGGAGCCGATCGGCCCGCAAAAGCTGCTGGATCTGCTGATTATCGCACCGTGTACAGGGAATACATTGGGTAAGCTTGCATCCGCAGTCACAGATTCGAGCGTCACGCTGGCGGCAAAGGCACATCTGCGCAACGAACGGCCGCTGCTGCTGGCAGTATCGACCAACGACGCGCTAAGCGGATCCGCAGAGAGCATCGGCCGTCTGCTCGCGCGGCGGCACGTTTATTTCGTTCCCATGGGGCAGGACGCTCCTCAAACAAAGCCCACCTCCGTTGTGGCGGATTTTGCGCGTCTGCCCGACGCTGCCGCGCTCGCGCTGCAGGAAAAACAACTCCAGCCGATCCTCCTGTAAAGCCAAGGGAGGCGCAGAAAAAACAGCCGGCTTTCATTTTTCGGCTTATTTCGAATAAAGATGACTTTTTGAAGGCAGAACCACACGTTTGCTGCGTGCGGTTCTGCCTGAACTACTTTATGCAATTTATTTCCGGACTGCGATCTTTGACCGTACATCCCCTGCGCACTGTTTTATGCCGCGGATCAGTCAGGGCTGCGGGAGCTTATCTTCCCGCAGCAGCCGGAGCATAACATCCGCGATTTTCGGATCAAACTGGGTACCCTTGTTTTTTTCGATCTCGTAAATGATCTGCTCTTTTGTCAGTTTTGCCCTGTACACACGATTGGTGTTCATTGCGTCAAAGGAATCCGCAACGCAGATCATCCGTGCGATGAGCGGAATATCTTCGCCTGCTTTTCCTTCCGGATAGCCTTTGCCGTCATATCGTTCGTGATGGTAGAGCGCACCTTCCTCCACATTTTTCAGGCTCTTGAAGTGGCTGAGAATCTCACCGCCGCATACGGTATGAGATTTGATAATCTCGAACTCTTCTTCCGTCAGCTTGCCGGGCTTGCCGAGAATATGATCCGGCACGCCGATCTTCCCGCAATCATGCAAAAGCGCAACATAATAGATATGATCCAGCTCTTCCCCGGCATAGCCCAATTCTTTTGCAAGACGTTTTGTATAAACAGCAACACGCT
>CAMOCU010000271.1 GCA_946610835.1 uncultured Clostridia bacterium
AAAGCGCGAGGAGAGACGCTCCTCCAGCGGCTTGATCTCCTTTGGAGGACGATCGGAGCTGATAACGATTTGCTTGCCGAGATTGTGCAGCGCGTTGAAGGTGTTGAAAAACTCCTCCTGCACGGACTGCTTATTGGCGATAAACTGCACGTCATCGATCATCAACAGATCTACGTTGCGGTATTTTTGACGGAATTCGACATTTTTACCGAGGCGAAGGGCTTCGATCAGATCGTTCGTAAACATCTCGCTCGTCACATAAACAATGCGGGCGGACGCGTCGCGGCGCAGCATTTCATGTCCGATGGCGTGCATCAGATGCGTTTTGCCGAGACCCACGCCGCCGTAGATAAACAGCGGATTATAGGATTTGCCCGGTTCCTCGGCAACGGCTGCTGCCGCCGCGTGGGCAAAGTTGTTGGATTTGCCGACGACGAACGTATCGAATGTATATTTCGGATTCAGCATCAGCGCCGGACGCTCCTTCGGCTCCTGCGCCATGTTCAAAAAGCCTTCGCGCTGCGCGGGAAGGATCAGCATGACATCGATCAGGGATGGGTCGGCGGTTTGCACGGCCTGTCGAACCGTATCGAGATAAAATTTGGAAACGGTGGATTTGGTGATTTCATCGGGCGCTTCGATCACGAAAATCGAGTGCTCGATGACGACAGGCTTTAAAGGCTCGATCCATCGCCGGTAGCTGAGATCGGGAATGGACGATCGGACGTGTTCCATGGCTTCCGTCCAAAGCTGCTTGTATTCTTCCATATATGTAATACTCCATAATGCATATTGTAACAGAATGATTTTAACAGAAATGCGGGAAAAAAGAAAGGAAAATTTCCGTGCCTCTTGGTCTATAAAGAACCAAAAAAGCATTTTCCGGCGTTCAGGGTGCATATATGGGATAAGGAAAAGCCTGTGTGAACCCATCAAAAGGACGGTACAGGCAAATAGAAGAAAGCGACATTGTCTTTATAAAAAATAAAGTTGTGAAGAAGCAAAAACTATGCTATACTGAATCTATCTATCGGGTAAAGGAAGCGCGCCATGAGCAAAAGGGCATTGTATCGGGAATATCGTCCCCGCGATTTTTCAGAAGTGATCGGGCAGGATCATGTCACGACAATTTTGAAAAATCAGGTACGGGAACAGAATTTTTCTCATGCTTATCTGTTCTGCGGATCGCGCGGCACCGGCAAAACCAGCTCGGCAAAGATATTGGCGCGCGCGGTCAACTGCCTTTCCCCGCATGACGGCGAACCGTGCGGCGAATGTGAAGCCTGCCGGATCGCCAAGGAAGGCACCGCCGATATCATCGAAATCGACGCGGCATCCAACAACGGCGTCGATAACGTCCGCGAGCTGATTGATCAGGCACAGTTTGCGCCGCTGCAGCTTCGCTATCGTGTTTTTATCATCGACGAGGTTCACATGCTTTCGACTGCGGCGTTCAATGCGCTGCTGAAAACGCTTGAGGAACCGCCTGCGCATGTCTTGTTCATTCTGGCAACGACCGAGCCGCAAAAGCTCCCGGCGACGATCATTTCCCGCTGTCAGCGGTTCGACTTTCACCGCTTGACGATTGCACATATCATTGCACGGCTGCAAACGGTGCTCAAAAGTGTCGGCGCTACGATGGAACCGGAAGGACTGCGGTTGATCGCGCGCGCGGCGGACGGCGGTATGCGTGATGCGCTGTCGCTTGCCGATCAATGTCTTTCCTTCTGCGGCAGTAACGTCACAAAACAGGATGTACTCGATACGCTCGGCAGCGTCGGACAGGAAACGCTGTTTGCGTTATCCGGCGCCATTTTTGCAGGCGATGCGGCAAAGTGTATGGAGATCGTGAACGAGATCGTTCGCAACGGGCGCGATTTATCCGTTTTTACCAATGATCTGAACGCGCATCTGAGAAGTCTTTTGCTTGCAAAAACATGCGGCGACTGCACCGATCTGTTAGATGTCACCGACGATCAGATGGCACAGCTGCTCAAGCAGGCCAAGGGCGCGAGCGAAACACAGATTTTGTATGCGATGGAAAAGCTGCTCTCCGCACAATCTAACCTGCGGTATTTTCCTGCGCCGCGGATTCTGCTCGAATCCACGCTTGTGCGTGCATGCCGCCCTGTGGATGAACATTCCGTGGAGGCGCTCGAAGCCAGAATTGCGCAGCTGGAACAAAACGGCGTAAAGGTATCCAACGTATCTATCAATACCGAACCACCTTCGAAAAGCGCTGCGGAACCGGTTCATTTTTCATCGGCTTCGTCAAATTCTTCCTCTGTGAGCGAAGATGATTATATCCCGGAGCCGCCGCCGGAGGATGTTCCGCCGTGGGAGGAAGAAGCACCGACACAAAATGTTTCCCGTGAAACATTTTCTGCGACAGCAAAAGAAAAGCTTCCGCAGACGGAGAAAAAGGCGGAATCCGATCATGCAAAAGCTGAAAATACGTCTGAATCGATCAAATCCGCGCCGATCAAGACAACCGGCGAAGCGGATACGATCTGGCAGCAGGTATTGAACAAGATCAAGGTCAAAAATCCCATGGTGTATTATCTTGCGCGGGAGGGCAGCGGCGTGGCCTGGCAGGATAACACGCTGATCGTAGAGTTTCCGACCAACGCGGAAACGAAAATGAATATGTGCAATGCGTCGATCAATATGAACGTGATTGCATCTTGTCTGCACGAAATATATCCGGAGGCGACGGTTCTGTTTCGGGCGGAAAGACTGAATGAATCCGAACAGAAATTAAAAGAGCTGTTCGGCAATGTCTTAAAAATAGAAGAATAATAAGCAATAAAGGAGAAAACAATATGGCAAGAGGCGGATTCCCGATGGGCGGCGGCAATATGCAGCAGCTGATGCGGCAGGCACAGAAGATGCAGCAGGATATGCAAAAGAAGCAGACGGAGCTGAATGCGGCAGAATTTACCGCGCAGGCCGGCGGCGGGATGGTATCTGTGACGGTTTACGGTACAAAGGAATTAAAGTCTATCACTT
>CAMOCU010000272.1 GCA_946610835.1 uncultured Clostridia bacterium
TGCCGGCGCAAGTCAAGAGATTTTTGTGCAGCATAACGGAAACAGATTCAAACAATGCGTGCGCCACGATTTGTGCGGTGTTGCCTTAAAATTATACCATAACCGCCGCGCCTGTCAAGCGCAAACGATATACGGAAAAGATATACGCAGCGATAAACGGACGCGCTTCCCTAATAAAAAAGCGCCGGATCGACCGACGCTTTGAATTATTCTTTGGCTTTGCCCTCCGGAGTGTCCCTGTAGTAAAAGGTTTTGGTTACCGGGTGGGAAACGCTGTTCCAGATCCGCTCCGCCTCCGGCGCCCACGCCGCGGCGAATTTGTCGCACCGTGCGCAAAGTGTTTCTGCCGATTCCGGCGCAAGAAAATCTGTGGACGCCGCGCCTGTTTCGGCGATCATATGCCGCAGACACTGCGGATTTTCCAGCATCGGGCAAGGACGCAGGTGGTTGTCGTTGAACGGCTGGTTGTGGTAATACGCCTGGAAAAGCGGGCGATGCAGCGCTTCGAGCAGCGTGTGGGTGCGGATGTTGGAGTCCGAGTAGTGGATAAAAACGCATGGCTCGATATCTCCGGCGGAATTGATGTGAAAATAATTGCGTCCGCCGGCGATACAGCCGCCGACGTATTCCGCATCGTTTTGAAAATCCATGACAAACAGGGGCTTGCCTGTTTTGGAATGGCGCATCCGGCGCAGCCAACGATACATATGCTCGCGCTGCGCGGGCGAGGGAATCAGTTCGGGCACGGCGTTTTGCCCCACGGGCATGTAATTGAAGTACAGGCCGAATTTTACGCCCTTTTCAAGCATAAGGTCAATGAACGCGTCGCTTGTGACGTCGTCGACGTTTTCGCTCGTGTAGCACACCGACATGCCGAACAGACAGCGGTGATGCCGGAGCGTGTCCATGGCCTGCATAGTGGTTTGGTAACTGCCGGAGCCGCGGCGCCCGTCGTTGCTATGCTCGGTGCCCTCGATGCTCAGTGCCAGCGTCAGATTGCCCAGCGCGTTCATCCGTTCGCAGAAATCGTCGTCCACAAGCGTTGCGTTGGTGTAGCACAGGAACATGCAGTCCGGATGCGCGGCGCAAAGCGCAAAAATATCGTCCTTGCGCAGCAGCGGCTCTCCGCCGGTCATCATATACAGATGCGCGCCGAGCGACACGCCCTGCTGCACAATGGATTCCATTTCCTGCGCGGTGAGCGAATATTTGTGACCGTACTCTGCCGACCAGCACCCTTTGCAGTGTCGGTTGCACGCGCTTGTGGGGTCGAGCAGGATGATGTACGGGAAGTTGCACTTGTATTTCTCGCGGTTGGCGCGGACGGTTTTGGTACCCACATACGTGCCGTATCCCATGGCCATGATGCCCTTTTGCAGCGCACCGGGCTCCATATCGCGAATGACAGATTTGGCATACTGCGCCCAGACGTGCTCCGGGTCGCGGACGGCGGCACGGAACTTTTCAAAATTTTTTTTCGGAAAAACGCCGCCGGCGAGCTTTTCGGCAGCGTCGACCAATCGGATCAGGTTTTTATCCGGATCCTTGCGAATATATTTCAGAATCGGCCCCAATGCGGCGTCCGCCGCGCGGAACTGCAGCTTCTCTTTTGGATCCATCAAAAAACACTTCCTCTCCGATGAACAAAACAACTGAAGACCATCATACCATAGCCGGTGAAAAAAGTCAATGCGGCGGCAGGAATCTTTTGGCTTTAGTATGCCCGCAAACGGTACAGATGAAACATTCCGGGTCAAACAATGGAATATCCGGCGTCCGCCAGTGCGGCGCCCGCGCGTGGAAAGTTTTCTGCCTTGACAAGGACGTAATCCGTGTTGTAGGTCGAAACGGCAAAAAGGCCGATTCCGTTGTCCGCCAAAACGCCGGACAGACGCGACAGGATGCCGATCAGTGAAAAATCCAGCGTGCCGGTGATGCGCAATCCGCGCCAGCCGTCCTCCCGGACAGCCGCGGCAGGCGGGACGTCCTTTGTTTCGCAGACCAGCGAGATCTCCTCGTCCGTCCTGCCGAGGAAGAAAAACGGTGTATCCGGATCAAAATCCCGCATGTGCGCGAGTTTGCAGACGCTCAGCGCCTGCGGCAATGTTTCAAGCTGCATGTTTTGCTCTCCTTTTACGCTTCCCACGGGAGCGTGATGACCGTCGGTTCGTGGCCGCTGTCGCGGATGTACCGCAGCATATCCTCCCGTGACAGCCGCAGTGTGGAGGTGGAAATGCCGGGATGGCCGCTGATATACGGATCGCGCAGCAGATCCTCGTCGATCACGAGCCGGATGTGCTGCTGTGTGTCAAAAATCAGTTCCAGCGCGGATACAGAACCCGGCACGGTGTGCAGGTATTCCTCCATCTTGTCCGCGTC
Organism: uncultured Clostridia bacterium; assembly: GCA_946610835.1. Lineage (GTDB taxonomy): Bacteria > Bacillota > Clostridia > Oscillospirales > Acutalibacteraceae > UBA1425. The sequence goes on from CAMOCU010000272.1 coordinate 2,380, forward strand.
GGCAAACGACAGGCGCGCGCAGCCCAGCTGCCCGGTCAGATGCTTGGTTTTGAACGGCTTGTCGCCGGGCATCATGAGCATGTAAAAGTCCGTTTTCTGCCGGTTGCACAAAAATAGGTTTTTGCAGATCTTTGCTCCGAGCACAGATTCGACCAGCAGGCAGTCCTCCATGGTGTCCGCGTGTTCGTGATCCACGCGGCAATATGCGATCCCGAGTGTATCCAGGCGGTCAAAGATTGCCTCTTCCGCGTCCGTTCGCCGCTGCTGCGGCCGGCCGGAATACAAAGTATTGTCAATATTCATGTCAGGTAACTCCTTTGAAACAGTTCTTCTTTTATGGGTTTTGCTGAAAATCCCGAAGGATAGCCGCGAACAGATCGACGGCCGTTTCGAGAATGGCGTCGTTAAAATCATATTCTGCCGTGTGCAGCGGCGCATGGTGCTCTCCGCTGCCGATGTAAAGCATCGCGCCGGGACATTCGTGCAGATAATGGCCGAAATCCTCCGAAGCTCTCCAAAGCTCCGGCATCTCGATACACCGCAGCGCGCATGTGTCCGCCGCACGCAGCGCACGGTCGAGACAGGCGGGATGGTTGCGCGTTTCGGGAAACACGTCGCACACAGCAT
>CAMOCU010000273.1 GCA_946610835.1 uncultured Clostridia bacterium
ACAAAAATGGTTTGCACTGTTCTGTGCAGTGCTCATGATAATGGCTGTGATGCCTATGGCTTTTGCGGCGCAGTCCGATGTAATTGCCACCGGTACCGGCGGCGAAGGGATCACCTGGACGCTGACCGAGGGCGGTGTACTGACCGTCAGCGGAAACGGCCCGATCGTGGACGAGGTCAAGGTTGAGGTCGACGAAGACGGCAATGAATCCAGCGAAATGATTGACTGCATCGGCTGGCAGCTCGACCGTGTATGGGAAGAACGAACAAAGGAAATGGACGCAGCAGAAGCGGCGCGTGCCCGGTTCGATTTGGTAAAGGAACTGGTCATTGAGGAGGGTATCACCGAAATTCCTTATGATGAGTTCAACGAGCTCTATCCCCGCAGCATTACGCTGCCATCCACGCTGACGCGCCTCGGTTACAGCGCGGTCAATGCGAGCTTTGCTGAAACGCTGACCGTGAACAGCAAAGAGCTTGTCGTGACCGGCGGTGTTGTGGCAGCAGGACATCGAAAAGACATAGCAGGCTACGCATCGATCGATGAAGCAATCGCCGCAAAGATTTCCTATGAATCGCAAATTGCGGAGATGGAAAAGAAGATGTACGCGGTCTATGATCTCGGTGCGGCGTATGCGCTGCAGAACGGCATCGAGGATGAACTGACCGAAGAGACGTTTTTTGCCGATTTCAATACACTGCATGGAACAGACTTTACTGATTTGGAAGCCTGTATCGCATACTGCATCGAACGGATCAACGCGGATTTCGGTACGCAGTATACAAAAGCCGAGGATGTATACACCATCGTTCCCGGAGAAGACGGCAGCTATGCGGAGCGGAATGCGCAGCTCGATACGATCATTACTGAAATGTATGAATCCGCAGACATTGAACCTGCCTTGTCCCGTGTCTATCTCGGCGAGGAATGCGAAGAAAATGTGATCGCATATGCCTGGACGACCGTATGCGCACCCTCCGGAAGCGGCGCAGAAGAGGCAGCGGCGATCAGCGGCGTGCCCTTTAAGGCGACGACCGAACCGGAGAAGCCGGATAACTCGTTCCTTGGCAGAGTCAAGCGTTTCTTTGGCAAAATCAAGACCCTTGTGATGCGGCTGATCAACTGGATCAAGTTCGGCTTGGCGATTTTGAAAAAATAAACTGTTTGTTAGGAAGAAAGCGCGGATCCCATATGCCCGAAACATTTAAACGTGTGATTTCTCTGCTTCTTGCGGCCGTGCTTGTAGTAGCCACCTTCGCAGGATGTGGAAAATCGAACAAGGAAAAATTTGTTTAGAGAACGTTTTCCGCAAGGATTTATCTGCCCGAAATGCGGATGCAGGGAGTTTTATTCTGTATCGTTGAGATATAACGGTTTCGGCGATTTCCTTTTTACGTTTTCTGTACCATTCCTGTGATCGCTTAGTGATTGAATTATATGTAAACGGCGATCGAGGGAACCAATTGTGTTTGCTTGAAATGCGCATAGCTCTATGAAAACACGACCGCCCGGAGGCTTGACGGCTTCCGGGCTGATTCTTTTACCTTTTCCTTTGCAGATATTGAAATCGCGCCGTGCAGATCCGGCGTCTGATCAAGGTTGAGCGCTGTTGTCCGGAATCTCGATCTGCAGCAGATTTTCAAACGCGATCGGATCGCCCTGTACCGGGCAGAGCAGCCGCCGGTCGTAATCAATTCGCCGCACGCACAGCAAAAGGGTATGATACTGTCCGCCGCGTTTGCGTGCATCCGGAACAAAATAAGTCACCAAAGCCTCAGGCATTTCGTCGATTCGCGCACAGAGCTGCTGCATGCGCGCATCCAGCTCTTCGGCGCGTGTTTCATCCAGATCAATTTTTTCCTCGGTCAACCGTCCTGTTTCCTCAATGGCAGCGCTGTGTCCCGTCAGCGCGGCAAAGGGAGAAAACTGCGCCGCGCGATCATGCGCGGACATCGGCGGATGCGTTGCAGAACGATGGTGCGGCATATAAAGCATGTCCCCATAGCGATCATTCCCGGGTTCGGCCGGCATGTTCTTCCCTCCGTTTTCATAATAATTTGAAGTGTTTCAGAATGATTCAGCGTTTCCCTGAGGCAATCCTGCACAGTAACAAATGCAAGCAAGATGTGCGCCGCGGATTGTGCGGGATTGCCTCATGCCTTGTGTCCGCCGATCTGTTCGTTGCGATCCATAGCCGTTGCGCCCTCGCGCATATTGAGCCCTTTGACAATGGCGTTTTTGCCATATTTCTTTTTAATATCCAGCAGCGCCTGCTGCATATGCCTTTCTTTTTCAAGCGCCTCGGCCTGCGCTGCCTCCTGCTTTTGCAGGGCGGCATAGTCTGTGAACAAATCCATTTGATCCCATATCGGCGCGGAAGCGTTCTGCTCGTCCTCCAGTCGATCTGCTGTCAGCGTCAACCGGCGTACCAGCAGCGCCGGATCAACGATGCGGTCATACAGCGACAGAAAGCCGTCAGCTATGCACGACATCGACGACGTCCGGCAATTCAGATGTGCAGTACCGTGCGCGTGACGCGGTGTTTTGCGCCCGTAGTAATCGACCGACACTGCGCCATCATATCCGCCCCGCAGACTCTCGGAATCATAATGAACGGTCAGCGTGATCTGCTCGGTCACCAGCCGCTTGTCCAACAGATCGAGTGCGAGCTGCTCCGCCATTTCCTGCACAATAATCCGTGCCTGCGGCACAGTGTACGGACAGTGCAGCACCTGACCGGAGCTGACGCTGTTGGTTTGCGGCTTGTATCGTTTGATGTCGGCGCTCTCACACGGCTCCCATCCCCACGCATGGTCGATCAGCAGCTCTGCTTGAACACCGAACAGCTTGTACAGCAAATCCTCGTTATAAAAATCGCTTTGTCTGCCGATCGAACAACGCGCCACATCTCCCATGGTATACATGCCGTACTGCGCAAGCTTCGCTGCGATCCCGCGTCCGACACGCCAGAAATCCGTAATCGGTGGGTGCGCCCAAAGCATCCG
>CAMOCU010000274.1 GCA_946610835.1 uncultured Clostridia bacterium
GTCGAAGAAGACCTGCCGCTGGCCGAGCGTATTCTTGAGGGCTGGCAGGAGGTGCTGCTGCAGCACGGCATCACAACGTACGAGTTGCCGCGTTACCTGATCGACAGCGACCCCAAGGCCGCACAGTTGACAATGGCGGACACGCGACGCAAAGCGTTTGCGGTGCCGCTTCTGAGCTACAGCGTAACGGACGGCAGCTTCAATGCGCAAACCGTTGCCAAGATTAAACAATACAAAGCGCTCGTGCAGAGCAACACCTATCTGGAGGACAAAGCATTTTTCTATGTGGCTGACGAGCCGGGCTGGAATACCGAAGAAGACGCTGCGGTCTACAATGCGCGCATCTCGGCGATTCAATCGGTTTGGCCGGACTATCACGCCGTTGTTCCGATGGCCGGCCAGAATGACTTTGTGCTCGGAAAACTGCGCGATTCGGCGGACATTCTCTGTCTGAATCAGGACATCCTGCATCATTCAGCCGCGTATCGCACCGCATTCACGGACGGCACGTGGCATCGAACCTGGCGCTATCAGGGCAATATCCAGGACGGCGGTTTTTATTTCCACCGCTGGGGCAAATCCACCATGGGTGTGTTCAGCAGGATCCTCTATTGGCAGGCGTCTGCGCTCGGCAGCGACGGCATCCTGCATTGGAATGCGGCGTATTTGCCGAATGATACCGATGGTGCGCCGTATGACGTTTGGGCGCACATGGCTATTCCGCCCCAAGGCGGTTCGGCAACCGGCAACGGTGACGGTATTCTCGTCTACCCCGGCAGTGCGATTGGTCTTGATGAAACCAAGCCGGTAGAAACACTGCGCCTGAAGCAAATCAGCGACGGCATGGACGATTACGATTATCTGACTCTTGCCAAAGAATTTCTCGGCGAGGAGAAGTGGGCCGAATACATCAGCAAGGTTTTGTCTAAATTTTCAAAATCCGGTATCGAGAATATTTATTGTTCCGAAGAAGGCATTGACTGGGTCGCATGGGAATGTGTGACGATGAACAACGCGCGTGTCGCAATCGGCAACGCGTTGAGCGGGGCAACCACAACGCATACATACGGGGATTGGACGACAGTCGTCGAACCGGACGACAGCCACGACGGCTTGCAGATCCGCTCCTGTTCAACTTGCGGTGCTCAGGAAAGCCGCGCCCTGACAAGTCATGTGCACGTGTTCGGCGAATGGACACAGACGGCAGCGCCGACATGCGTCAAGGCAGGCGCCGAAACTCGCACGTGCAGCAGCTGCGGCGTGACGGAAACGCGCGAGGTCGCGGCGACCGGACACATGTGGAGCCAATATGCGGGTGACCCTGTAACCTGTACGGACGGCACGGAAAAAACGCGCACCTGCTCGGTCTGCGGCAGAACGGAAACGGTCGACGTTGCCGCACTCGGGCATGACTTTGGTGAATGGCTGCAAACAGATGCAGGATGTACGACAGACGGCGAAAAGAGTCGCACCTGCGCGCGCTGCGGCTATACGGAAACGGAAGTCCTTCCCGCAACCGGCCACAACTTTGGCGAATGGACACTTACAAAAGAAACAACATGCACAGAAAACGGTGAGAGAACGCGCACCTGCGCGACCTGCGGCGACGCACAAACAGAAACTCTTCCTGCGCCCGGCCATGACTATGACGCGGTTATTGTGGAGCCAACCTGCACCGGCGACGGGTATACAAAGTACAGCTGTTCGCGTTGTGGCTCCGAATACACAGCCCATGCAACCGCTGCGCTTGGCCATGACTGGGATGACGGCATTGTCACCAGGGAGCCGACGACAGCAGAAGAAGGGATAAAAACATTTACCTGTGCGCGCTGTGGTGAAACACAGACAGAAGCAATTCCCAAAATTCTAACCACGCCCAAGTTCTGCGTGAGCAGCAGTAAGGCGTATCCCGGCAAAACGGTACAGGTCACGGTGGACATTTCGGAGAATCCCGGCATCGTGTCGGCAATGCTGCATCTGCATTATGATCCGCAAGTGCTGACGCTGACCGCCGTTGACAACGGAGATGTGTTTGGCGAAGATGTGTTTCAGTCGAGCGGCAATCTGGCGCACATGCCGTTCAACGTGTTCTGGATTGACGCGCTCGCGACCGAAAACAATACGAAGAGCGGAACGCTTGTGACGTTTACTTTTACGGTTTCTCCGGACGCCGCAAAAGGCGCGACGCAGGTTGCAGTGACCTATGACGAGAATTCAACGTTCGACAAAGATTTGCAGAATATTGCTTTTGAGATTGAAAATACAGAGATCGAAATTGCCGCCGAAATGCCCGGTGATGTAAACGGCGACGGTGCCGTGGATTTGAAAGACGCGGTCATCATCCGGCGGTATCTGGCCGGCGGGTGGAACGTGCGCATCTATCCAGCCAACGCCGATGTAGACGCAGACGGCAGTGTGACGCTGGCGGATGCGGTGCAGATTGCACGCTTCCTGGCCGGCGGCTGGGGCGTTGTGTTGAAATAAAACCGCAGCGCCGAAGCAATCGGCAGCCGCAGACGGCGAAAAGAACGCCGTCCATTTTGCTCGGCTCACGCATGAAAACATTGACTCCCAAAAGCCTTCTTCTTGCGGAAAAGGCGCCCCGAAGGGCGGATGAGCGGAAGAAGCCTTCGGGATGGTATACACCTGTCCTTTCGGGTCTTCGGAAACGCTGATTGATTCCTCCTTACGCGCATTTCGCCGGATCTTTTTGTTTCGACGACATGTGCGCAAAGAAACAATCCGCGTTTCTTTTTGTTTTTCATGCGCGAGCCGCATTTCATTTCGCCGTTGGCGTTGACAAGTCATTTCGAATGTGTTACCATTTTCGGGCAAATAACGGAAAGGGTATATTTCCTATGAAACGGTTCATAAGCATACTTTTGATTTTTACCATGCTTTGCAGCCTGTGCACAACAGCATATGCAGCCGACACGCACAGCGCAGCGCCTGCTTCATGCGGCGCTTGTGGGCCTCGCCGGGCTTCTTTGCCTCCTC
>CAMOCU010000275.1 GCA_946610835.1 uncultured Clostridia bacterium
GGGGATTTTTGAGGAAAGGAACGATTCGTCCCGTATTATGTTTTCTCGGCGTCAAGTATTTTATACAGCAGACGGTAAAGCTGCAGCGCTTCGCCCGGTTCCAGCGGGATGCAGGGTGCGACATGGCCGGGAACAGATACTGCCTTTTCACGCAGTGCTTCGCCGGCCTGCGTGAGCTGAATCAGCACAACGCGCTCATCCTCCGTGCTGCGGCTGCGGCGCAGAAAATTTTTGGCTTCCATACTTTTGAGTACGGGCGTGAGCGTGCCGCTGTCCAGATACAACCGCTGACCGAGTTCCTTGACAGAGATGGGATTTTTCTGCCAGAGCACCATCATTGTGATGTACTGTGTATATGTCAGATCCAGCGCGTCGAGAAACGGTCTGTAATGCCGGACGACTTCACGTGCGGCGGCATACAGTGGAAAACACAGCTGGTTTTCCAAACGCAGCGCGTCATATTCGTCCATGATCAGACCGCCTTTCCGCTGTCATATGCCTGCCGTACGGCGATGGCCAGCTGGTCAGCGCACGATGTGGAGCGGCCGCCGCAGGTATTGCCGCGCAGGACACGCTCAATTTCGCCGACTGTTTTCCCCTCGAGCAGTTTGGAGATCGCTTTAAGATTACCGTTGCATCCGCCGGTGAAGCGATTTGAACGGACAACGTCACCGTCGAGCGTGAAGTCAATCCGGGAGGGGCAGACGTTTTGCGGGCGAAATGTATATTCCATCCAAAATCACCTTCCGCACTATAGAATAGGCTCCTATTTGATTGAGCGCTATTTAATTATACCATCTTGTTCAGATTTGTCAAGCTTTATGAGAAAAAGCTATTGACAACCGCACTGGCGCATGATACAATAAACACATCTTCGGGGCGGGGTGCAATTCCCCACCGGCAGTTAAAGTCTGCGAGCCGCAAGGCTGAACCGGTGCAATTCCGGTACCGACGGTATAGTCCGGATGTGAGAGGATACAAAATTCTATCTTTTTGGCTCACGATTTGTCGCCCCGACGGATCGTGAGCTTTTTTATGGAGGGAAAACCAATGACTGCAAAAACTGCTGCCCAACCGAAATCCGATGCAAAAACTGTCGCTGTTTGCGGAATGCTCTGCGCCATGGCGTTCGCATTGACTGCTGTGTCCCACTTTCTCTTGCCGCCGCTGCTGTCGGCCGCGCCGTTCATCAAGTATGATCCCAAGGATGTGATTCTTGCCATCGGGGCACTGATACTCGGTCCGGTTCCGGCGCTGTTGGTGACGGTTGTTTCCGCATTTCTTGAGATGCTCACGTTCAGTACCACCGGGTGGATCGGATTGGTGATGAACATAGTTTCCTCATCGGCGTTTATTTTACCCAGCGCGCTGATTTATCGCCGCCGCCGCACGCTGTCCGCAGCCGTGATCGGTTTGATGACCGGGATGCTGTTGATGACGGGGATGATGCTGCTTTGGAACGCGTTTCTGACGCCGCTGTATATGGGGATGCCGCGCCAGGCTGTGATCGGGATGCTGGTTCCGGTGTTTTTGCCGGTCAATGCGATCAAAGGCGCCTTGAATGCGGGAATCACGCTTCTGCTGTACAAACCGCTGAGCCGTGCATTGCGGCACGCACATCTGCTGCCTGCGTCCGAAGCCGCGGCGAAGGGACGCAAGATGACCGGTGTGACAGTCGCTTGTGCTGCTGTAATTCTGCTGGTCAGCCTGGCTGTGCTGTTTGTGCTGAATCATGCTGCTTAAAATTTTTTAAAAATTTTTGAAAAATTTAAAAAAAACACTTGCAAAATCCTGCAGCTTCTATTATAATATAGAAGCTGTCTACGCTGATGTGGCTCAATGGCAGAGCGGCTCACTCGTAATGAGCAGGTTGTCAGTTCGATTCTGACCATCAGCTCCAACCCGCAGATCGTTGTCTATCAACGGTTCGTGGGCTTTTTCTTTGCCCGTTTCGCTGCCTGAATACGGGCTAAAAAATGCCGTTTGTTGTTAATTTGTTGTTTATTGCCCTTTGTTCTGCCGTTTTTCGGCGTTTTCCGAAGCGATCATACCTGCGCACAAAAAGCAAATCACACCCGCACGTTTTTGTGTTGGTGTGATCTTTTTTATCCTGTTTTCGATCCGCTGCGCTTCTGACCGAGAATGTCGTGCAACGTGTCGGCTGCCAGCTCGTCGGCGGTCTTGATCGCGTGCGTGTAGATGTTGCCGGTTGTGCTGACCGAGGAATGACCGAGCCGCTTCGATCACAAACGTCTTCAACGGAATTTGGGCGTCCTGACGCCGATGCAAAAGCACGAGTTGTATAAAGCGGCATAAGAGACCGCAAATTCCGGTTGAAATCCTCAAAATTTCAACCGGAATCTGCGGTACCACAACGCAACGCGTTGTGAATTATTTGTTAAGGCAATACCGCACAATTGGGGTGTGCGGATTGCGAAGTAAGCTTTTGCGTCAGGTTGCACAAAAAGATCGAAGGCTTGCCGGCGCAAGTCAAGAGATTTTTGTGCAGCATGACGGAAACAGATTCAAACAAGGCGTGCGCCACGATTTGTGCGGTGTTGCCTTAATTATTTCTTTGTCCTCTTGACGGGGTGCGGTTCAGTCAGTGTATCGGTTATTTTTTGGGGTATGCCCGGCGGTGCAAGTTACTTATGGGCGAAAGACCTGAATCCATCCGGCAGCGTGAGGAAATAGTTGAAGGCAAGGGTGTCCGACGCGAGTCGGAATCTGAAGGAAGCCGGATGATCGGGAACGAACTAACCGGTTGGGCAATCCTTTGGCGTGATAAACAAGAAGCATATACGAGGCAGCGCATGTGCCAGCGCTGAATCATTCTGAGGATAAGGGCTTATTCGATATATTGTATGAAAAGGCCGCCTTGCCTGTATAAAGGAACCACTGATTCAATCCGATGCGCACGAAGGAATGGATCATTTCCGTCATATTGCACCAAAAATCCTTGCCTTGCGTCAGCAAGCCGGCAGATT
>CAMOCU010000276.1 GCA_946610835.1 uncultured Clostridia bacterium
CCGCCAGCTCGCCGACGCTGTCCGACGCCGAGCCAAGCGCGCTGATCACGTATCCCATATCCGCTTCGTACCCCGTATAAAACATCGTATGCCCCGGGAAATACAGCAGCGCGCCGGCGGGCGTGTGCTCCAGCAGCGCAAGCTTTTCCGCGTCGGTCAATGCGCTGACGTCGATTTTCGTGTTGGGGACGAGCTGCTGCCAGGTTGTGTTGCGCGGCATGCAAAGGCCGAAGCAGCGGTACACGCTGCGTGTATACGCCGAGCAGTCCATGGCGTCGAGCATTCCGCCCCAGCCGTAACGGTCGCCCAGGCAGTTGAACGCCACGCGCAAAATCTGCGCCTGCGTCATGGGCAAAAAGCCGATGCTCACATCGTAATGCTGCGAAATGAGCGCTTGTTTGCGGACATATCGGCCGTCCGCGTTTCTTGTGGGCAAATAAACCACATAGCTGTTCCATGCGTACCGTTCGCCGAAACTTTCAGAGATCTGATCCTCGGGAACCAGCTTGAGCACGGTGCCGATCGTGAGCTTGACATTCGCCGTTTCCGGATCAAGCACGGACGGCTCGGTCACGATGCGGTTCTGTGTCACAACAAGGATATCCGGCTCATCCGCACGCACTTTCCATGCGTCCAGCCATTCCCCGCGGCTTTGGCATACACCGACTGCCGCCGCGTCAACCCATCCGGGGCAGTGATCCGTTTCAACGTACAGGAACGTTCCTTCGGCTGTCGTGCAGGTTTGGCGAATGACGACGGGTTCATTAACGTTCACGGAACTGTCCTGAAATTCGCTGTCCGCATCCGTCAGGCTGTAGCCGATAATATCGTCGGTGGGGATCGACATCAGATTGCACCGCCGCGTACACACGCCGTATTCCGCTTCGTGTGCGCCGGTCCACGCGGTGTCCTCGACCGCACGGCTGAGCGCGCCGAAATAGGCGTCCTTGTCGATCTCTTTGCCGTCCACGAAAAGTGCGCGTTCCGGTTTTCTGGTCTGAATGCCTTCCGAAAGCGCCTGACGCAGCGCGTCCGCATCCGGCGAAGGCGAATACTTTTCCAGGTCGATCACATGTGTGCCTTCGGTCGAGGCCGACAGCGCGTTGTACGTGTCGACTTCCTGCGGGGTCATCATCACGGCGTCGGCGTTCTTCGCCTTCTGCGCCCAGTAATCCGCGCGGCACATCTCCTCGCGCACGCCGAACGGATACTGCACGTTGCCCTGCGCCGCCGCGCCGACGGTAAAAAGTCCCGCCAGCATCGCAAGCAGCAAAACCACCGCTGTCCCTGTGCGCAAGCAATTGTGTTCATTCTTTCGATTCATGCCTTTCATCCTCCTGAATATGATTATCGAATGGATTGGAGCCGATATAATGCAGGCAAAGCATCGTCAGGTCGTCGAACTGCGGCGCATCGCCCGCAAACGCGCGAACCGCTTCGCCCACATGATCGAGTATGTTCTGCGGCCGCTGGTTTTTCTGTTCGTTCAGCGCGTCCAGCGTGCGCGCAAGGCCGAACAGCGTTCCGTCCGCACGTGTCGCTTCCGGCACGCCGTCTGTGTACACAAACAGCTTCGCACCCGGGCGCATCCGGATTTCGTATTCTTTGTACCGCACGCCTTCCATCCCGCCGATCACAAAACCGTGCCGGTCGGACAAAACAGCAAAGTCGCCGTCCGGCTCTTTCAAAATCGGCTTTTCGTGCCCGGCATTGGCCGCCGTCAGCTTGCCGGTGGACAGCTCCAGAATGCCCAGCCACACCGTGACAAACATCTCCTCGCGGTTGTTGGCGCAAATCTGGTCGTTGACCGCCGTGAGCACATCCTTGGGCGATTTGCCGCTCATCGCCTGATTCTGGAGCATGATTTTGGTCATCATCATAAACAGCGCCGCCGGAATTCCCTTGCCGGATACATCCGCCATCACAACGGCCAGATGGTCGTCGTCCACCAGGAAAAAGTCGTAAAAATCTCCGCCGACTTCTTTCGCCGGCGTCATGCTGGCGTAGATGTCGAATTCCTCCCGCTCCGGAAACGCCGGATAGATATTCGGCAGCATATCCGCCTGAATACGCGTCGCGAGCGCAAGTTCAGCGCCCGCGCGCTCCTTTTCGGCCACCACGCGCGACAGCGTCTGCTCGTAATCCGCAAGATCGTTTTCCATATCCTCCATAATCAGCGCAAGATTTTCGATTTCATCGCCGGTCATGATATGCAGATCGGAAAAGTGACCCGTCACGCCGTTCGCTGCGCGCTTGTCCTGCACATAAGCCTGCGCCGCCTCGCCGATTTTGTTGATCGGCTGCGCGAGCGTGCGGCGCATACGCAATGCCATCAGCACGGCGATCAGATTCACCAGCACGAACATGGACAGCGAATACTGCAGCATAAAGGTCTTCATGCCGCTGCGCACATCCTTGAGCGAAACGTCCGCAAGCACAAACGCGACGATCTGCCCGTCCGCGCCGCGGATCGGCACGCCGCTTGTCGCAAGCCACCCGTACTGTTCCGTTTTGCCCGCGTCGTACAGCATCCCTTCCCCGTTCCATTCCAAAAAGCGGTTCATCCCCTTTTCGTTGACCGGTTCCCATTCACCGGGCAGACTGGCGTCCTGCTGCAAGGGGTCGATCATGTAAACCAGCGCCGACGTTTCGCGGTCATACATCGCAAGGTAAACATCAAAAACGTCGCTCGACGCCAAAAAATCCTGCAAAATTCCGCGTGCCGTCCGGTAGTCCTCCCGCTCGTCCAGCCCTTCGAAGAATGCGCGGTAGCTTTCGTCATTTTGGGCGCTGCGCTGCGCATCGTCCAGCGCGCGGTAGCGCCGCATCACTTCGTCTGCCAGCGGCTGCACATCCACCACCTTGCTCAGGATGGCCTGCGCGTTGCGTGAAAGATGGAACGCCGCACCGATATACTGCCCGCTGAGCGCATACGCGTACAGCCCCAGTCCGAT
>CAMOCU010000277.1 GCA_946610835.1 uncultured Clostridia bacterium
TGATCTCGTCGGGGATCGCCTCGCCGTGACGCACGCCGAGAATGCACAGGAAAGACAGCGCAAAGCAGATGGGGCAGTAAACAAACAGCGACGCATATGTGCCGCTCATCACACGCACGATTCCGTAAAGGATGGGCGTGGCGATCTGCGCGGAAAACGTGGCAGTGTAGTAATAACCGGTAAAGGTGCCGACTTTGGCAAGGCCGCCGATCTCCAGCACAAGCGGGAGCGTATTGACCGTGATCATCATGTTGGCAAAGCCGCCCAGCACCAGCGCGACGTAAACGAGCGCAAGCACAGCGCCGCCATGGATACTGCTGACCACAAGATAGACGATGAACGCCGCGATGAACAGACCCAGACCGAGCATGATCGTCTTTTTGCGGCCGAACTTTTTGCCCATTTTGCCTGCGGGCAGTGCACCGAGCGCCGTCGACACCGCAAAGAGCGTCATCATGGTCGTGGCCTCGCCGCTGGATTTGCCGAGGATTTCAAAGGCAAACAGCGCGAAGTAGGTCTGGATGGAGTTTGATCCGCAGAACAGGAAAAACAGTCCGCAGAGCATAAGGATCAGGCTGGTACGCTCACCTTTGGTCAGCTTCATCGCCTTGAGCGCTTCTTTCTCTGCCTTTTTCGCCTCTTGCTCGGCTTTGCGTCTTGCTTCGGCGTCCGCTTCGCGGTTGCGCTCGGCCGCGGTGTGGATGCGGCTGTCCGGCTCGTGGACGAAGAACGTGACCACCAGCGTGCAGACAATCATAACGACCGCGGCAAAACCGAACACATACGGGATGTACAGATCCTGCTCGGTCGCCTTGTCAAAGCCGAACACCGCGCAGACAATCGTCGCCGCCACCAGCGCAAGAAGCGAACCGAAGCCGCCGACGAGATTGATGATGGAATTGCCTTCACTGCGCAGTGAAGGATGTGTCAGATCCGGCATAAGCGCCACGCACGGCGCACGCCACAGCGACATAATGAACACAAACAGAATGATGCACAGCATCAGCGTGGGAATCGTCTGCATGCGCGGAATCAGCAAAAACAGAATCGCCGCCACAGGCGCGCCGACCATGATAAAAGGTTTGCGTTTGCCGAACCGCGTGTGGCAGCGGTCGGACAGTTTGCCGAAGGTCGGCTGAAAAATCACACCGAAGATGTTGTCAAAGGTCATAATCACGCCGATAAACAGCGGCACCAGCGTGAATCCCGCCGCGGCGGAACCGACGTTCTCTCCCTGCGCCTGCATAAATGTCAGCAGGAACGGGAACTTTTCCGCAAGCGCTGTGCTCCAGCGGGCGATCGTGTCGGACGCGCCGAGCATGCGGTTGAGAATCGTGGTGACATACGGGTCATACACGCCCCACGCAATCGACGACGCCATAAAGGCGAAGCCCATGAGAATCGTTTTGCCGTAATTGAGTTTCAGTCCGGCGGACTCTGCGCTTTTGGTCTTGCTCATGTATTGTCCTCCTCGTATTGTGTATTCAGGAAACCGGGATTTATTTCAGGAATCCTTCGATGATGATTCCTTCTGCCTGTTCTTCGCTCAACCCCAGCGTGCGCAGCTTGATAAGCTGGTCGTTGTTGATCCGGCCGATGGCCGCTTCGTGGATGACCTGCGCTTCGCAATGGTTCGCTTCAATTGCCGGAATGGAGCGGATCTTCGCGTTGTCCATAATGATCGAATCACACTGCACATGCGCGTGGCACGGCGCGTTGCCGATAGCTTTGGGATAAAAAACCTGCTTGCTGTTCTCGCGCGCCACAGAGCGGGAAATGATCTGCGCCGACGCGCCCTCGCCGTTGAGCCGAATCTCCACATCGGAACGGGCTGTCTGATCGCCGTGGGTCATCAGCCGCTCCAGAATCGTCAGCTTTGCGCCCTTTTCAAGCGTGGCCTCCGTCTTGCGCAGAGTGGAATCCACGCCGCGGATCTGCACCATTTCCATCTCGCACACCGCGTCCTCACCCAATTCAACCACCGTTGTGGGATTGAGAATGCGGCCGCCTGTGCCGTCTCCCTCGCCGTAATGCTTTTCGACATAGCGCACCTTGGCGCCCTTGCCGACGAAAAAGCGGTGAATGCCGTCGTGCTCGCTCGTTTCACAGCCGGAGTTGTGGATGCCGCACCCGGCGACAATTTCCACGTCCGCGCCCTCGCCGATGAAAAAGTCGTTGTATACAAGATCGTTTACGCCGCTTTTGGTGATGACGACGGGAATATGCACTTTTTCCGCTTTGGAAAACGGCGCGACACGGATGTCGATGCCGGGTTTGTCCTGCTTGGGCGTGATCTCGACCGTTTCGGTGGAACGGCGCGACATGCCCTCGCCGTCGCGACGGATGTTGTATGCGCCGACAGACGGGATGTCGTCGATGTCCGCCACGGAGCGCAGCATCGAGGATAGCAATGCGTCCATCATTGTGCCTCACGCTCCTTCCCGCGAAAACCGCAATCCTGATCAAAGGCGCCCATGAGCGCGGGGAACACCGTATCCCGCGGCCCCTGCGTGCGGATCTTGCCGTCCGCCACGACGAGGATTTCGTCAGCCAGCTGCATGATCCGCTCCTGGTGGGAGATGAGGATCACGCTCTTGTGGCGGGTACGGCTGAGCTTTTTGAAGGTTTCAACCAGCATAGCAAAGCTCCACAGGTCGATGCCTGCCTCCGGCTCGTCAAAAATCGCCACTTTCAGCTCACGTGCCATGAGCGTGGCGATTTCGATGCGCTTGACCTCGCCGCCGGACAGGGAAGCGTCCACCTCGCGGTTCAGGTAGTCGTTGGCGCACAGGCCCACCTGCGTCAGGAAGGAGCAGGCGTCCTTTTTGGACAGCAGCTTTTTGGGACTGGCCATGCCCAGCAGATCCTTCACCCGGATGCCCTTGAACCGGGGCGGCTGCTGGAAGCCGTAGCTGATGCCAAGCTTGGCCCGCTCGGTGATGGACATT
>CAMOCU010000278.1 GCA_946610835.1 uncultured Clostridia bacterium
TCGGCAATGTCGAACGCCGCACGGCAGCTTTCGTACGAACCGGGAACGATCTCGTCCAGCTTGCGCGAAAATGCTTCAAATCCAACGGGCATGCGCACATCCACCTGAACAGGCACGCCGTTTTCATTCAGAAAAGAATCCGGGTCGCCCTCTTTGGCGGGAACGATCAGGCGGTAAGTGGAGTTATCCTTGACCCAGTCAACTTTTGCGCCCATGCGGTTAAAAAATGTTTCGATCATTCCCGGTTCTTCGGGTGTACCGATGCCGGACAGCTCGTGCAGGGAAGGCTCAAACTCGAATCTGCCCCGCACAAAAGACGATGCGGATCCTCCGGGAATGTTGTGACGCTCCAGCAGCAAGGTGGACAGACCCGCCTTGGCGCATGTTGCCGCAGCCGCAAGACCGCCGTTGCCTGCGCCGATCACGATAACATCATACGTTTTGCTCATGATTTCTCCTTTCGTCGCTGTGGATATTGTTCATAAAATTCACGCTGTAAATCAGTATAACAGATTTTTCCGGATTTGACTATACATTTTTCAGAATTATCCGCAAATCGTACAAAATTTTTTCAGCAAGCTTCTTACGCGCGAAAAAAAGCCATTCCGCCCGCGGGGATCTGCAGCGCGTGCAGACCGGTCTTAAGACAGCAAGTGCGCACGGTTTCGCCCGTGCAGGTACAGACCGTGCAATCGAACGCTCTGTCCGTCTGTACAAACAGTGTCTGCGCCCCTGCAGCGTTGACCACATCCCATTCCCGGCATCCCTGCAGCGTCACATCGCGCCGCTCATACAGCACAGCGACGCCTGCATCGCCGAGAACCGCACATGCGCGCGCAAAATTCGCCTGCGGCGCATCGGCCGTCAAGACTCCGTGCAGCAGAATCTCCCGGCGCGAACGCCAGAAATCCAGATAAAAGCGCAGCATATCCCTGTGCGCCTGCGGCAGCGTTTCGAGCCGAACGGAGATTTGCGGCACACTGAACAGTACCGCCGCCAGCTGCATCGCGGCGCTCTCCTGCGTTTCGCGGCTGTTCCATTCGATCATGTCGGAATGTACGGCGGTCTCGCCGGAAAGCAGACGCAGCGTGAGCGATCCGTTGCGGTTGGACAACGCGCTGTCCGGGCAGTCCCCCACGCGCAGTATATTGCCGAACCGGCGCATGACGGGGCCGACGTAGCTTTGACGAAATTCCACAAGGAAGTCCGGCTTGAACGCACGCAGCGCATCCGTGACCTCCTGCAGCAGCTGCTGCACCGCTGTTTCCGGATTGACGCAGTCCATGCCTGCCGCATCCGTGTTGGAGAATTCGGTCAGGCGAAACGAATCGATAAAATCGAGCTTGAGTCCATCGAGATCCCATGCCTTTGCCGCCTGTATGTAGGTATCGCGTAAAAACGCACGGCATTCCGGATACCGCGGATCAAGCGTGCAGCAGCCGGAATCGTTCATTGTGTCCAGAAATTTTCCCTCGAATCTGCGGAAGACGCGGCTGTTTTTGCCGATCAGCGGCACGGCATACCACAACATAAACCGCATTCCGAGCGCATGCACCTGCCGCACAAGCGCCGCCATGTCGGGGATCTTGCTTTTCGCTGTCTGCCAATCGCCGCAATATGCGTAGCCGCGGCTGTTGTCGTCCGTTTGCCAGCCGTCGTCCACGATGACCGTTTTCATTCCGTACTGCGCCGCCAGACGGCACTGCGCGAGCACATCCTGTGTTGTCACCTGCTGGTGCAGACTGTACCAGCAGGAATAGACCGGCTCGAGCGCCGCTTCGGGAATGGTGCAGGGCGGATACAGCCGATCCCACCGTGCCCGCACCGCCTGCAGCGCCTCGGTGTACGGAATGCGGCGCGCATCCAGCCAAATCTCCACGCGGTAATGCGTGCGCGGCGTCGTCCGTTGTGTAAACAGTGCAATCTGAAAGCGAAAGTCGATCCGCTCTTCGCACACGCCGCATCCGATCCGGCTTGCTTCACCCGCATCCGAAAGCGCAACGGTCAGACAATTTTCTCCATCGACGGACAGCAGCGACATAACCGGCAGACCGCTCGCCGACCGCGCGCGCACCCCCGTATCGCCCCAATCCGGCCGCAGCGCGCGAAAGCAGCCGCTGTCAGGCGTAAACACGCTGTAGACGTCCGGCAAAAAGCACGACCATTCCACCGTCACATCCCGCGGAATTTGCGGCGCAGGCGCATTCAGTTCCAGCACGATTGCCGCGTGATCCTCGCGCTCCAAACATGTCATCAAAATTTCAAACCCCTCCGCGTTCGCTTTGCATACGCCAAAGGGTGTGTATACAGTCGTTTGCATTGTGATCCGTTCCCTTCAAAATTTATGCATTTATCATACCATAAATTCAAAAGATTGTTAAGGCAATACCGCACAATTGGGGTGTGCGGATTGCGAAGTAAGCTTTTTCGTCAGGTTGCACAAAAAGATCGAAGGCTTGCCGGCGCAAGTCAAGAGATTTTTGTGCAGCATGACGGAAACAGATTCAAACAAGGCGTGCGCCACGATTTGTGCGGTGTTGCCTTAAGGCGTTTTCAGAAAGCGGCAAAAGAAAAACCGCAGCACAAGGCTGCGGAGTGGACTGTCTGCAATTTCTTATGCCGTCGGCGGTGCAGGCGGCGTATAGGACGGCGCAGCGGGCGCGGGCTGCGGCGCAGGATCAGCGGACTGCGGCACAGTCGGCTGCGGTACGGACAGCTGCGGATTCTGCCATGCGGCGGAGCTGTACTGCGGAAAACCGGGCGCGGCCGCAGGAGCAGGTTTCGGCTTTCGCTCGATGTGCAGCTCTTTGTCCGGCAGCACGGCCGTTGCGCCGATCGTTGCACCGGCGATCAGCAGGACGGAGCCGAAGCCGAATTTCACGACGTTCGCCAGATCCTTGACATTCCACGCGGTTTTACAGGCAGCGTTCTGAATGCCGGTAT
>CAMOCU010000279.1 GCA_946610835.1 uncultured Clostridia bacterium
TTATTACACCCCGTTTTCGCTGAGGATTTCCGAATCTCTTATGGAACAGATCAAATCCATCGCAAAAAGCAACAAACGATCGACCAACAAAGAGATCGAGTTCGCACTGGAGCGATATGTTGCGCAATATATCGCAGAACATGGAAAAACGGATTGACTCCGCTGCGCTGCATATCTGCAAATTCTGGGAGCTTGTATGTTCTATACAAGCTTCCAAAATTTTTTCGAAAATATGTTCTCGTTTTTCTTGACATTGTTCCGAACATATGATATTATATGTTCGATGAACATTTGTTTTGGAGTTGAGAGACATGCTGTATCAAAAAGAATACGTGGATGTACTGACGCGATTTGAAAAAAACGGACAGATTCTGCCGCTGTGCGTATACTGGATCGACGGTACCGAATACCCCATCGACCGCGTTGTGGACATTCGGCGCGCCTCTGCGCTGCGGGCGGGCGGATTCGGTATGCGGTACACATGCGAGATCCGCGGCAAGCGCACTTACCTGTTTCTCGAGGGCAAACGCTGGTTTGCCGAACGCAAGGTGCGCAGCAGTTAAGAACAACATCATTTTGGTTGACAAATCCGTATTTTTTTAGTATAATAATCAAACAGCCTATGAGACTGACTTTGATTATTTTGCCCCAAACAGGCAGAAAGGAAGATAGACTATGGCGAACGAGATGACACATGAGGGGTATCGCATGCTGCGTGCGGAACTTGACGAGCTCAAGACCACCGGCCGCGATGAAATCGCAGCACGCATTAAGGAGGCGCGTTCCTTTGGTGATCTTTCGGAAAATGCCGAATATGACGAGGCGATGAATGCTCAGGCCATTATGGAGGCGCGAATTGCCAAGCTTGAAGCCGAGCTTAAGGACGCCGTTGTGCTTGATGAGGATGACATTTCGACCGACATTGTCAAAACCGGGCTGAAGGTGCGCCTGTTTGACGTGGATTTTGACGAGGAAGTGGAGTACAAAATCCTCGGCAAGTCCCAGTCCGACCCGGACAAGGGCATTATTTCCGACCAGTCTCCCGTGGGCAAAGCCATTCTGGGCAGAAGCGTGGGCGAAAAAGTCAGCGTGGAGCTGCCGAACGGCTCTGTGATCGAATACAAAATTCTTTCGATTTCCAAGTAAGTTTTATCAACGCGAGGTGTGCAAGATGCAGGACGAAAACATGCAGAAAGAAAACAAGGCCGTGCGTAACGAGCAGCGCGCCGTGCGTCTGGAAAAGCTCGAGGCCATGCGCGCGGCGGGGCAGGATCCGTTCAAAATCACACTGGCGGATCAGTCCCACCACTGCGCCGAGATCACGGCGGATTTTGACCGGTTTGAGAATCAGGATGTGTCGCTGTGCGGCCGTATGATGCAAAAACGCCGCAAGGGCAAGGTCAGTTTTATCGACATTCGCGACCGTTCCGGCCGCATTCAGGTCTACGTCCGGTTTGACGACGTGGGCGAAGAAATGTACGAGTCCTTCAAAAAATGGGACATCGGCGACATCATCGAAGTCAAGGGGTATGTTTTCCGCACCAACATGGGCGAGATTTCGATCCACGCCCGCGCCGTGCGCCTGCTTTCCAAATCTCTGCTGCCTTTGCCGGAAAAATATCACGGGCTCAAGGATACGGATGTGCGTTACCGCCGCCGTTACCTCGATCTGATTATGAATCCCGAAGTGACCGAAACATTCGTCAAGCGTTCCGCGATTATCCGCGAGGTGCGCCGTGAATTGGACGCGCAGGGCTTCATGGAGGTCGAAACGCCTATGCTCGTCCACAACGCCGGCGGTGCGGCGGCGCGTCCGTTTATGACGCACCACAACGCGCTGGACGAGGATCTGCATTTGCGCATTTCGCTCGAGTTGTATCTCAAGCGGCTGATCGTCGGCGGTCTGGAGCGCGTGTACGAAATCGGACGTGTGTTCCGTAACGAGGGTCTCGATGTGCGGCATAATCCGGAGTTCACGCTGCTTGAGCTGTATCAGGCTTATACCGATTTCCACGGCATGATGGATCTGGTGGAAAATCTGTACCGCAATGTCGCGCAGAAGGTCTGCGGCACCATGCAGATCGAATTCGACAACAAAATCATCGACCTTGAAACGCCCTTTGCGCGCATGACCATGCTTGAGGCGGTCGAAAAATACGCCGGCGTGGATTTCCGCCCGCTGACGCTCGATCAGGCCAGAGCACTGTGTAAAGAGCGCGGAATCGAATATGAGGAACGCCACAAAAAGGGCGACCTGCTGAACCTCTTTTTCGAGGAATACGCCGAAAAGAATCTGATTCAGCCGACGTTCATCACCGAACATCCGGTGGATATTTCCCCGCTGGCCAAGCGCAAGCCAGACGATCCGGAGTACACGGAGCGGTTTGAACTGTTTATGGATTCCTTCGAGATGGCAAACGCTTTTTCCGAACTCAACGACCCGATCGACCAGCGCGGCCGTTTTGAAGCGCAGGAGGAATTGATCAAAGCCGGCGACGATGAGGCGAATCACACGGACGAGGATTTCCTTATGGCGATGGAATACGGCATGCCGCCCACAGGCGGTATCGGCATTGGCATGGATCGTATGATTATGCTGATGACCAACAGCTACGCGATCCGCGACGTGCTGCTGTTCCCCACCATGAAATCTCTCGACCCCAAAAAGAAGGAAAGCAAAAGCGAAGCTGCTCCCGCTCCTGCCGCAGAGGAAAAAATTGACTTTTCCAATGTGGTGATCGAGCCGCTGTTTGCGGACACAGTCGATTTTGACACGTTCAGCAAAAGCGATTTCCGCGCGGTTAAGGTGCTGGAATGCGAAGCGGTGCCTAAATCCAAAAAACTGCTGAAATTTACGCTGGACGACGGCACGGGCGAAAACCGGACGATTCTGTCGGGAATTCACGCCTATTATGAGCCGGAAGAATTGGTCG
>CAMOCU010000280.1 GCA_946610835.1 uncultured Clostridia bacterium
GATTGCGTGCCCGCCGGTCATAACCCGGCAGGAGGCGACCACGTCGGATGCGATGTTTCGGTGGGAGAGCATAACGCCCTTGCTTTTGCCCGTCGTACCGGAAGTGTAGACGATAAACGCGAGATCGTCCGGCAGCACTTCGTCCTCAAGATAGTCCGCTGCACCTGCGGACAGCGCGTCGTATCCCTCGCGGATCAGATCGTCATACGCATCCAGCGGGATAAACTCCGTCAACCGGATACCCGGTGTGCGCTGCATCAAAGCGATCGTTTTGTCAAACGCTTTGCTGTAATAAATGCCGTCGCAGCCGCTGCGCACCATCAGCTCCGCCAGTTCCGGCGCAGAGAGCTTCGGGTCGAGCGGGACGGCGACCATATTGCCTGTGATCACGGAAAAGTATGCTGCCACCCAATAGTAGCTGTTTTCGCTGAGAATGGCAACCTTTTTTCCTTTCATGCCGCGGCTGTAGAGCATTTGTCCCAGACCGTGTACATCATAAAACACCTGTCTGAAAGACTTAGTCTGTACCTTGCCGTTGCGGTCGAGAAACATATACTGTTTTTTATCGCCGCCTTTTTCGGCGCCGAACAGGACGATTTCCTTGAGCGTATCCACGTCCGGGAAATCGGCGTAGGTACGGTATTTGACTTTTGTTTTCATAACAGTATTGTGCGCTGCCTTGCGGGCAGCGTACTCCTTTTATTATTCCGCCGGTTCCTGCGCGAGCACGATCCGGGGTTTGCCTTTTTCATGCGCAGATACGATTCCGCGCGATTGCATGGTGTCCAGCAGACGCACGCAAAGCGCATAATCCGCCTTGAGTTTGCGCTGCAGGGAGGTTGGCGAGACTTTTTTTTGCGTGCGCACAAACGCTTCACACCCGTCTGCCAGTTTATCGTACAGAAACGGGAGGGACGCGCTCTGCGGGAATGTGTACAGATACAGCACATCCTGCACCGACAAATCTGCCTTTTCCAGCAGATCCGGCCGCCGCTCAAGCGTTCGGCGCAGCATTTGCTGACGCTGCCACTGCTCAATTTTTTCGTGATGCCCGCCCAAAAGGATCTCCGGCACGGCTCTGTCGCGCCAGACAGGCGGTTTCGTGTACTGCGGATATTCCAGCAGCGATGCGTAGTGACTTTCTTTTTCAAACGCTTCGTCTGCCGCCAGCACGCCCGGCAGCATCCGCGTGATGCTGTCCGCAACGACCAGCGCAGGCAGCTCGCCTCCGGTCAGAACATAATCGCCGATGGAGATTTCTTCGTCCACGATTTCGTCAAGCACACGCTGATCCATACCTTCATAATGGCCGCACAGCAGTGCGATATGCTCCATGTGTGCCAGTTCCCGCACGCGCTGCTGCGTGAGCGTCTGCCCGGCGGGGGAAAGGTAAATCAGGTGCGGTTTGGCGCCGCATTCGTCCCGCAGTGCGCAAAAACAGTCGTACACCGGCTGTGCCTGCATCACAAGACCGTAACCGCCGCCGTACGGGGAATCGTCAACGCGGTGATGCTTGTCCCGCGTGTAGGGGCGGATATCGCGGCAGCGGATGTCCACCAGCCCCGCACCCCGTGCGCGCTTGAGAATGCTTTCGCTCAGCACAGCCTCGCACATGCCGGGAAAGAGCGTGAGAATATCAATCCGCATCGTCAAAAATTCCTTTCAGCGGGCGGATCAGCACCCGGTTTTCCGCCACATCGGTGTCGATAACCACCGGCGGAATGGCGGGCAGAAGATATTCTTTCCCGTCGTCGGCAGTCACATGCCAAACGTCGTTTGCGCCGGTTTTGCTCACATCGGACAGCGTCCCGTACCGAACGGCAGGATCGTCGGCGTCCAGCACATCGCAGCCGATCAGTTCGGAGATGAAGAACTGCCCGTCAGCCAGACGCGCATCGCTGCGCCGGATGTACAGGATCTTGCCCCGCATGGCGGCCGCCGCCTCGAGGGTATCGATCCCGGACACAGAAAGAAGTGCTACATTGCCGTGTGGACGGCATGTGCGCACTTCTAACCGGTTGTTTCCGTTTTCATCCAGGTACAGCGTTTTGAATCCCTTCATGAAAGCAGGGGAATCACACCACGGGTCGATGCGCATTTCACCGCGCACACCGTGTGTGCCGACGATGCGTCCGATTTCCAGGAAACGCTTAATCAATTTCGACAGTGATCTTTTGACCGCTCTTGACAGAAGCGGCGCGCATGACGGTGCGGATCGCTTTGGCAATGCGGCCCTGCTTGCCGATCACGCGTCCCATGTCGCCGTCGGCCACGTGCAGGTGGTAAACAAGAACGCCTTCTTCATCGGCGTCGTCCACCGTCACGTTGACCGCGTCCGGATTGGATACCAGACCCTGTGCGATCAGAACCAGTAAATCCTTCATTTCAAACCCTCACTGCATCAAAGGATGCCGCTTTTTTTCAGAAGCACCTTGACGGTATCGGTCGGCTGCGCGCCGTTTTTGATCCACTGCTGTGCCTTTTCGGCGTCGATCTTGATCTCTGCAGGATCGGTGAGGGGGTTGTACGTGCCGATTTCCTCGATGAATCTGCCGTCACGCGGATAACGGGAGTCCGCCACGACTACACGATAGAAAGGTGCCTTCTTTGCGCCCATGCGGCGCAGTCTGATTTTTACTGCCATTTTAATTTCCTCCAAAAAATAAAAATATTATAATAAACTAAATTTTATCAATCACGCAATTTTATACGGCGTGCTGAATTAAACATTGAACCCTTTAAGCTGTGAGAGGTCGGGTCTTCCTCTTCTGCGGCGTTTTTTGCCGGCTGAATTCATCTGACGGAACATCTTCTGCATCTGCTTATGCTGAGCAAGAAGCTTGTTGACCGCTTCAACGTCCCTGCCGCATCCTGCCGCAATCCTTCCTGCAGCATCTCCGCGAAGTATTCCCTGCTCA
>CAMOCU010000281.1 GCA_946610835.1 uncultured Clostridia bacterium
TTTCTACTACTTCCCGACCGACTGTCCGCACCGCGAAAAGAACGGCTGGACAGGGGACGCCGCCGCATCGGCCGAGCACATGATGCTCACGCTCACACCGGAGAGGAGCTTTCGCGAATGGCTGCGCAGCATCTGCCGCGCGCAGGATCTGCGCGGCAGTCTGCCCGGGATCGTGCCCACAGGCGGATGGGGCTTTGCATGGGGCAACGGCCCGGCGTGGGACAACATTCTCACGGAGCTTTGCTGGCAAATCTGGCGCATGCGCGGCGATCTGGAGCCGGCGCACGAGTGCAGCGAGTCGATGCTGCGGTATTTGTCGTATCTGTATTCCGTTCGCAGACCGGACGGGCTGGTGGAAATCGGCTTGGGCGACTGGCTGCAGCCGATGCGCGGCGCGGGGAATCCTGTTGCACCGCTGTATTTGACAGACAGTGTGATCGCCATGTACATCAGCCGCAAATCCGCCGATCTGTTTTGCGCCATGGATATGCCTGCGCATGCGGAATTTGCGCGCACGCTGGAAAAATCGCTGCGCGATGCGGTGCGCCTGCACTGTATTGATTTTGCAACCATGACCGTGCGTTCGCGCTGTCAGACGGCACAGGCGATCTGCCTGTATTACGATGTGTTTGAGCCGGGCGAAAAGGCCGAAGCGTCGCGCGTGCTGGTGCGGCTGGTGCAGGAAGCGGACGAGCATCTGGATGCGGGTATGATCGGCCTGCGTGCGCTGTTTCACGTGCTGTCCGACTGCGGTCGCGGCGACTTGGCGCTGCGGATGATTACCCGTCCCGATTTTCCGTCCTACGGTTATTTTGTGCGCATGGGTCTGACGACTCTGCCGGAAGATTTCCGCCCCGAATCCGAATGGGACAATCCGAATTCCCTGAATCACCACTTCTTCGGCGACATTGTCAGCTGGTTCATCCAGCGCGTGGCCGGTATCCGCGTCAATCCCCGCGGCATGGGCGCGAACTGCATCGACGTTACGCCTGACTTTTTGGACGCGCTCGACTTTGCCCGGGCGGATTACGACGCCCCGGCAGGAAAAGTGGAAGTCAGTTGGCGCCGTACAGGGGAGCAGATCGAACTGCAGATCGTCTGCCCGCAGGATGTGCAGGGCGACATCGTTCTGCCGGCCGGCTTCGCGTTCCAAATGCCGGAAGAGATGTACGGCCGTGTACACGGCGCGCATACGCTCCCGCTGCGCAGCGGCACATTCTGCGTCGGCGCTGTGCGTGCGTGACAGAAAAGGCGATTTTTTGTGGCAATTTTCACAAAAGCATCCGACAGAACACTGTAAATTTTTTCATAATAAGTATGGAAATCCCCGAAAAAATCTGATATAATACATTTTGGTTCGGCTATATGCATAAACCGGATCTGTCAAATTTCGTTTATAGCAAAATCAATAAAACACGGAGGTATCTCAATGGCACACAAGTATGTATACCTGTTCAGCGAAGGAAGAGCTGACATGCGTGAGCTGCTTGGCGGTAAGGGCGCGAATCTGGCCGAAATGACCAACATCGGTCTGCCTGTGCCCCAGGGCTTCACCATTTCCACCGAGGCCTGCACGGCTTACTATGACGACGGCAGAAAGATCAACGACGAAATCATGGCGCAGATCGACGAGTACATCGTCAAGCTCGAAGAGATCACCGGCAAAAAGTTCGGCGACATCGAGAATCCGCTGCTCGTTTCCGTCCGCTCCGGCGCGCGTGCATCCATGCCCGGTATGATGGACACCATCCTCAACCTCGGCTTGAATGAGCAGGTTGTGGAAGTCATGGCCGAAAAGTCCAACAATCCCCGCTGGGCTTGGGACTGCTACAGAAGATTTATCCAGATGTATTCCGACGTCGTTATGGAAGTCGGCAAGAAATACTTTGAGCAGCTGATCGACGAGATGAAGGAAGCGCGCGGCGTCCAGCAGGACGTGGAGCTGACTGCCGAAGATCTCAAAGAGCTGGCTTCCCAGTTCAAGGCCGAGTATAAGGCCAAGATCGGCAAGGACTTCCCTGTTGATCCCAAAGAGCAGCTCAAGGGCGCGATTGAGGCTGTGTTCCGTTCTTGGGACAACCCCCGTGCAAACGTGTATCGCCGTGACAACGACATCCCCTACAGCTGGGGTACCGCTGTCAACGTGCAGATGATGGCATTCGGCAACATGGGCGACGATTGCGGCACCGGTGTTGCATTCACCCGTGACCCCGCCACCGGCGAAAAGGGTCTGATGGGTGAGTTCCTGACCAATGCGCAGGGTGAAGACGTGGTCGCCGGCGTGCGTACTCCCATGCCCATCGCGCAGATGGCCGAAAAATTCCCCGAAGCGTTCGCGCAGTTCACCAAGGTTTGCGCGATCCTCGAAGATCATTACCGCGACATGCAGGATATGGAATTCACTGTCGAAAAGGGCAAGCTTTTCATGCTGCAGACCCGTAACGGCAAGAGAACGGCTAAGGCCGCTCTGAAGATCGCCTGCGACCTCGTCGACGAAGGCATGATCGACAAGAAAAAGGCTGTTGCCATGATCGATCCCAGAAACCTCGACACGCTGCTGCACCCGCAGTTCGACGCGAAAGCGCTGAAGGCTGCAACGCCTGCCGGCAAGGGTCTGGGCGCTTCCCCCGGCGCTGCCTGCGGCAAGATCGTCTTTACCGCTGAGGACGCCGAGGCGTGGAACGCCAAAGGCGAAAAAGTCGTGCTTGTCCGTCTCGAGACTTCTCCCGAGGACATCACCGGTATGAAAGCTTCTCAGGGCATCCTGACCGTTCGCGGCGGCATGACCTCCCACGCAGCCGTTGTGGCGCGCGGCATGGGCACCTGCTGTGTTTCCGGCTGCGGCGACATCAAGATGGACGAGGAAAACAAGAAGTTCGAACTGGCCGGCAAAGTGTACCACGAGGGCGACTTCATC
>CAMOCU010000282.1 GCA_946610835.1 uncultured Clostridia bacterium
TATCTTCTTTTTTCAAAGATTATGTATGATTGCGATTCTCCACATTTGATCTGCATCGACATTGACGGTACGTTGACTATATACCCGGACATTCTACCGCAGGAAAATATTCTTGCGATCCGCGAGGCGCGTCTGCGCGGCCACAAGGTGTGCATCAACACAGGCCGTGCTTACGCCAATCTTCCGGCATGCATTTTAAACGCAGATTGTTTCGATGGTTTGATCTGCGCCAACGGCAGCTATATCCGTGTCGGCGACAACGTCCTGCGCAATGCTGTATTCCCGGAGCAGACTGTCTATGATGCGGTTCAATTCTTTCTTGAGCAAGACAATCGTTTCTGCCTTCTCGAAGGTGAAACCCATTTGTTAAAGCTGCGTGAATATTCCGCGCTGTATGGTTCCCCGGGCATTTTGCTGCAATCCGTGCAGGAACTGCAAAACACCTACAAAGGCGTTTTATTCAACGTTTTTTCCTGCGAGGGGCGACTGCCGGAATCTTTTTTGCGAAGATTCGGTGACCGTATGGAAATTTTTCAATGCGATGTTTTTGCTGACTGCACGGTACCCGGATGCAGCAAAGCCAGCGGAATGCAGTTTATGGCGGCGCATTACGATATCCCATCCTGTAACACCGTTGCGATCGGCGACAGTGCGAATGATCTGCCGATGATGACGCAAAGCGGCTTTTCCGTTGCCATGGCCAACGCCGCCGAGGATGTGCGGATAAAAGCAGATTATGTAACCGCCGCCAACACTGAAGCCGGCGTAGCGCAGGCAATACGCACGCTGTTTTTATCCTGAACAACGCAAAAATCCTTCAGCAGCCTTTTCTATGTACACTATTCGGCGCTCTGCGCCTGAAAAAAGGAGTCTGATTATGAACACATTTAAACGCATTCTGTCCATGATCCTTTGTGCGGCCCTGCTGATCAGCACCGTTTGTCTGCACGCATCCGCAAAGTCGGCAAATGTGCAATCCACAGACACTGTGCAGCAGGCGCTCGATCTGCTTACCCCGCAGACCGAGGTCGATCATACACGGCATACAAACTGTAACGGCAGCTGTGACTACACACCGATCATCATTGTGCCCGGCATCATGCAGTCGCAGGTCTATGTCCAACAGAAAGACGGTTCCGGCGACATGCATACCGTCGACGGTTTTCCGATTGTCGAAGGGATGGACATGGAATTCATGTTTGACACGAAATCTGTCAAGCAGGATCTGAAAAAAATGCTGTTTCCAATGTTAATCAATCTTCTGACCGGGCGAAAGAACGCTTTTACCGATCAAGTTTGTGAGATTCTGGACAAATGTTTTTACAGTCATTACTTCAACACAGACGGTACAAGGCAGTATCCTGCAGCCGTGGATGAATACTGGTACTCCTTTGAAGAAGCTAAAAACCACCCCGAAAAATCCTACAATTACGCCAAGAGCTATCGTGAGGATAAGGATGGCAACACCATCCCGTCCACCAAGTATGAGACAGAATTCGATTTTATCATGGCGCAGGTCGATGTAAGCAGTTATGCGAAAAAAGCCGGCTATGACCACATGTATTATTTCGCTTACAGTTCTTTTGGCGATACATTCAGCATCGCCAAACGTCTGGATGACTATATCCAGATGGTCAAAGACCAGACAGGTCACGACAAAGTCAGCATTGTGTTCATTAGCCTTGGCGGTACAATCGGCAATGTCTATCTTTCCGAATACTGTGACCCGAACGATATTGACCGCATCGTGTTTGCTGCTGCCGCTGTAGACGGTTCCTATCTGCTCAGCAGCCTGATGAATGCAGACCTGATTCTCGGAGACAAATCGCTGTACACTTCCATGCTCCCCGATCTGATGACTTTTTCCCCGGACAACCTGTGGCTCGGCTATCTTTTAAGCGTACTGATTCGCTTTGTTCCGCAAAAATTTCTTTCCGGCTTTGTCAGCGACGTTGCCTATGAGGCGATCCATCGCGTCCTCGGCAATTTGCTGTATAACTGCCCATCCATGTGGGCGCTTGTCCCCTCTGCAGAATATCCCGCAATGGCGGATGAATTGATCCAAAACTCCGTTCTGCGCGAAAAAACGGATGCATATTACCGCATTCAGAAACGTGCCGCGCAGACACTGCGCCGTCTTCGTGAAAACGGTATGGAAATTTTCGCCATTTGCGGCTACAATCTGCCGATGCCCTCTATTCTCAGCTGTTATGCATATAGCTCAGACAACATTATCCAGACCGCTTCTGCGTCCATCGGCGCAACGGTTGCGCCGTTTGGCGAAACATTGCCTGCGGACTATGTGCCTGCCATTGACAAAAGTTATCTTTCTCCCGGACGCGAACTGGACGCAGGCACTTGCGCATTGCCCGACCACACATGGTTCATCCGCAACCAAAGTCATATGACACTGCAAAAGGTCATGCACGACACGATAGAACTATGTATCCAGATTGTTGCGGACAAAGGCATCACAGATGCGCGCACGAACAACGGCGGTTATAAACAATTTAACAACTACCGCCCGACACGGTATCTTGTTGAACTTTGCCACACATACGAATCCCTGACCGCAGAGCAAATTGCCGCGCTTCCTGCAAAAAAAGCTGCGGCATTGCGCGATGCTTACGCACAAGGCACAGCGGTGCTCGACAGCATGGACTGGGACGAAGCCGCCGCGATACAGGCTGAAAAAGCAATGTATACCGCCCTGTACAATGTGAAACTCTTACCCGGACAGTCCCGCGACACAGCAACGCCTTTCAAACGTTATGAATGGAACCCTATTCTGGAAAAGATCACCGGTACATGGAGCAGACTCACCAATAAACTTTTTGGTGCACAGGACTTTATTCCATTCGTTTAAGGCAATACCGCACAATTGGGGTGTGCGGATTGCGAAGTAAGCTTTTTCGT
>CAMOCU010000283.1 GCA_946610835.1 uncultured Clostridia bacterium
GCACCGTGACTTGCAGCGGCCGCAACGCTGTTCGCAGCATCAAAGCGCAGTGCAGCACGGATACGCCGTTTTCGTTGATTTGTTCTTCTTTGTGCCAGTCGATCCATTCCCATGTTCCGTCCGGCGTGCAGCCGTCCGCTTCCAGATAAAACGCGCCGTTTTGCGTAAAACGACGCATATCCAGCCGCGTGGGAAAGTATTCGAGCACGTTCTGCATATACCCTGCGCCGTTCCAGCCGCGGGCATACAGTTTGCCGCCCTGAAAGGATTCCTCATACACAGTCAGACCGCTGCGAAAAGACAGGATCTTTTCCGGCCCGTCATAAAAAACAATATCGTTGAAATCCATCTTGTCACTCCCGGATATCTTCCATCACGGCAAAGGCCGCTTTGATTCCGTCGACCGCCGCGGATACAATGCCGCCCGCATAACCCGCGCCTTCGCCGCAGGGATATAGACCATTGATGTTGGATTGAAAAAATTCATCGCGCAATATCCGTACGGGGGAGGAACTGCGCGTTTCGGGCGCTGTCAAAACCGCTTCCGGCATGGCAAACCCTTCCAGCATTTTGTCCATTTTGCCGAGTGCATCGGCCATGGTGTCGGTCACACGGCGCGGCAGCACGCGGCGAATATCGCCGAAAGTCACGCCCGTGGGGCAGGATGGATGCACACCCCCGCCGCGGACGGAAGGCGTATCGCGCAAAAAGTCGCCGACAAGCTGCGCCGGTGCGGCATACGATCCGCCGCCGAGAGCGAACGCCGTCTGTTCTATCTGCCGCTGGAGTTGGAATCCGGCAAGCACATCCTCAGACGGGAAGTCCTGCGGCTCAATGCCGACCAGCAGCGCGGCGTTGGAGTTTTCGCCGTCGCGCGCCCATTCGCTCATACCGTTTACACACATGCGGCCTTTTTCCGAAGCGGCTGCCACGACCGTGCCGCCCGGGCACATACAGAAGGTATAAGCTCCGCGGCCGTGCGGGGGATGGCAGGCCATTTTATAATCTGCCGCGCCGAGCGCCGGATGTCCGGCGAATGTGCCATACTGTGCCTTGTCAATGAATTCGCGCGGATGCTCGATCCGTGCGCCGACAGAAAACGGCTTTTGCATCATCTGTACGCCCTTGCGCCGGAGCATTTCGATCGTGTCGCGCGCTGAGTGACCGATACACAGCAGCAGCGTATCCGTTTCAAGGTCGTGTGAATGGCCGTTGGCATCTGTATATGTTACGCCGTGCACAGCGGCATTGGCGACGATCACATCTTCGACCCGGCAGCCGAAGCGCACTTCGCCGCCGAGTGATTCGATTTCGTGCCGGAATCCTTTGACCACATCGCCGAGCTTGTCGGTGCCGATGTGCGGTTTGGCTGACCAAAGGATTTCCTGCGGCGCGCCTTTGTCCGCCAGCTCCAGAAACACTTTGCGGATGAGATTGCTTTTGATGCCGGTTGTGAGCTTGCCGTCGGAAAAGGTGCCTGCGCCGCCTTCGCCGAACTGGATGTTGGAGTTCTCGTCCAGCTCGCCCGTGGCAAAGAAATGTGCGACTGCCGCTTTGCGTCGATCCACATCCTGTCCGCGTTCCAAAACAATCGGGCGCAGTCCCGCGCGTGCAAGCGTCAGCGCGGCAAAAAAGCCTGCCGGGCCGAATCCGGCAATAACCGGACGAAACGGACTGTTCCGCCGCAGCGGCGGTTCCTCGTAGACATACGGCTGCGCAACGGAAACTTTGGCGTTGCGGGATTTGCGCACGATTTCCGATTCATCTGCGTTGACGTCGACTTCGACATTGCAAACGAAAAAGATATTGTCTTTTTTGCGGCTGTCCACGGCTTTTTTGGTCAGGCGCAGCGCAGTGATGCACTTTTCGCTGCAGCGCAGCGATGCGGCGGCGGCATGCAGCAGCGCGTCGTCGTCCATGGTCAGCGGCAGTTTCAGTTCGGTAATTTTAATCATAAATCAGGTTCCTCGGGATTGGCAATATTCCACGGCGCTTTTTGCGGCAAGACGCCCGGATGACCATGCGAATGTCAGATTGTAACCTCCGCACAATCCGTCCACGTCGAGTATTTCACCGCAGGCGAACAGACCCGGACATTTGCGCGAATGCAGATGGCTGTCGAATTCTTCGGTCGGAATGCCCCCGGCGGTGACCTGCGCCTGCGCGAAGCCCTGTGTGCCGGTGACCGTGAGCGTCATGCCTTTGAGCGCATTGCGGATGGCGATAATCTGACTGTCCCGGAGATGACTGCACGGGACGGAAAGATCGAGCTGTGTCGCCCGGCGGAGGATCGTCTGACCGATGCGGTTGTGACAGATTCCCGTCAGAAATCCCTCAAGCGGACGACAGGGATCAGCATTACATCGCGCACGCAGCATATTCAGCGTCTGCTGTCCGTCCAATTCCGGGAGCAGATCGAGCGTGAGCGTGCTGCCGGGCAGTGCGTTGCGGCTGAGTTCCATCGCGGCAATGCCGGAGATGCCGTAGTCGGTAAAAAGAATTTCCCCTTTGCTATCTGTTGTGTTTCCGTCCGGTGTGCAAAGTGTCAGATGCGCCGCACTGCGCAGCCCCTTGAGTGCGCGGATGTCGGCGGTCTGTGTGCGGATCTGTACGAGCGCGGGGCGCAGCGGCGTGCATGTATGTCCCATTGTACGAAGCAGCGCAAATCCGCTGCCGTCCGTTCCGTGTGCTGGCGCTGCTTTGCCGCCGCATGCGGCAATGAGCGCAGAAGTGCGGATCGAGCCGTTTAGAAGGAACGTGTCCTTCCGGTGTATCAGATCGGTCACGGGCGTTGCGGTAAGAAATTCCACGCCGAGCTTGCGACATTCGAACCGCAGCACATCGAGTACGGATGCGGCAGACATGGTGCGCGGATAGACGCGCCCTTCGCTGTCGGTCACGGTCAATGTGAG
>CAMOCU010000284.1 GCA_946610835.1 uncultured Clostridia bacterium
TTTCCTCCTTTCGCCCGTCCTATCTGATTTTATACGCCCTGACGCAAAAGCCGCGTGTTGCGCTGGATCTGCTGAGCGAGGGATATGTGCATCTTTTTCAAAATCTCGACACGCTCGGCGCAGGGAATACTTTTTTGCAGGCGTTGACCCGGATCAATCTGCAGCGTGTGCAGCAGATGTCCCCGGGCGAAAACCTTTTGTGCCCCGAGCAGTCGCTGTCCGCCAAACGCGGCGCGTTTTTTGCAAATCTGCCGCAGCTGCACGATTTTGATCTGGTTCGCAGTGCGTCGGCCGCGGCGCAGGCGGATCAGATGCTCGATCTGTTCGCGGCGCTTCCTGTGCCGCAGCAGGTGTGTGCGTATCTGTTCTATTACGTCGGCGCGCCGCTGCAGGACATTGCGGATATGCTGCATGTGTCCGAGGACTGCGCGGCAGGTGCGCTGCAGGATGTGCGCGAACGCATTGTGCCGTCTATTGCGCCGATCCTTGCGCAAAACAAGGCGTTTCGCGGCATTGATCCTGAAAGCGCGATCCTGTGGGCGCTGCGCGGCACGGAGAAATACACCGTCCCGCAGCAGACGCTCGAGCGGTATTACGAAGCGATTCTCGGCAAGCTGGTGGACGGCGAGGTGCTGGAAACGATACAGCCGGGGGAGGAGACGCCGCCTGCGGAGAACTTTGAGATGCAGGACATTCGCCCGATCAAACAGCACGAGTGGATGCACAAGGTCTTTTCCCTGCGAACGCTGATCATCGTGCTGGCGGTGCTGCTGCTTGCGGGCATTGCCGTGGGGCTGCACCAGCTGCGCAGTTACAACCGCCGCCGCACGCAGTGGAACGAAGCCGCGTCGCGGACGGGCGTGTCGCTGACCGTAACAGCGTATCCGTCGGAACACTTCATTTTCTCCACCGAACTGGAAGCGCCCACAGAAACAACGACCGAGGAGTCCACAACGGAAGAAACAACGGTCGAGGAGGCGACGACCGCCGCGGCGACGGAACGCGCCGGCGAGCCGACCGCCCCCGTGATCACCACGACGAAACCGCACAGCGAATTCTCCTTTACCGAATCCAACGGCAATTTGATCATCACCGGCTACACGGGCAAAGCGCAAATTGTGACCGTGCCGGATATGATCGACGGCAAAACCGTGACGGTCATCGGTGAAAATGCCTTCTATAATTCCAACATTACCTCCGTTCATCTGCCCGCCACGGTGCGGACGATCGGCAAAAACGCATTCCATTCCTGCGCGAGCCTGACCGGGATCAATATCCCTGCCGGAGTCATCGAGATCGGCGCGGACGCGTTCCGCGACTGCAGCAATCTGCGCACGCTGGGGCTGCCGAAAACGCTGACGACCATCGGCGATCAGGCGTTCTACCGCTGCACGTCGCTCGGCGGCGTGACAATGCCGACTTCGCTGCGCAGTGTGGGCGACTGGGCATTTGCGTACTGCACAAGCTTGGCCAACGCGACCATTCCCGCCAACGTGACGCATGTGGGCAACCAGATGTTCTACGAATGCAAATCCATGACCCGCTGCACGCTCGACAGCAACTCCAAGCTGACCGCGCTGGGCGATTCCATGTTCTTCGGCTGCACGAGCCTGTCCGCCATCACGATCCCGACCGCAGTCAAGGCGATCCCGGCCAACTGCTTTGTGGGCTGCCGCTCGCTGGGCATGGTGCGGCTGACCGGCAAGGTTGCCACTGTCGGCAGCAGCGCATTCATGGACTGCGTGTCGCTTTCGGAAGTGAGTTTCGGCAATTCGCTGCGCAAGATCGAAAACAACGCTTTCAGCAACTGCTCCTCGCTCAAGTCCGTAACGATTCCGTCCGGCGCAACGAACATCGGCGACAATGCGTTCAGCGGCTGTTCGGCGCTTTCGAGCATTACCATTCCCGCATCCGTGACCAAGATCGGCAACCGCGCATTCAACGGCTGCACCAATCTTGTTATCACCTGCCCGCCGGACAGCGCCGCTGAAAAATACGCCGACCAGAACCACATCGACGTTTACGGCAGAACGACAACCCAGAGCACATACAGCGAGGACGCCACGAGCGAATAATTCCAGCCGTGCCGGACGCATGCATATGCACTCCATGCCGCCAGAGGTATCACGCCGCAGGCGGCTGCTTTTTTGCACATTTGCGCCGCACGATCCGGCGTTGTGCGGCGGCACAGCAGCGCATACACAATCTGTCCGCCGTCCATCGGCCGCAGCGGCAGCAGATTGAACAGGCCAAGCAAAAGATTGGCGTGCACACCCTGCCGCAGTGCCGGAAGGCGTATGGACAGCAGGGACAGCGCAAGCGCGAGCAATGCGTTGGCGGCAGGCCCCGCGGCATACAGGGCGGCTTCCTGCGGGTAAGAGAGCGCTGCTTTTTCCGCGCGTTCCAGCCGCATGCCGAAAAAGCTGACCAGCAGCCGCCGCGGCTTTTCGCCGAGCCAGAGCAGCGCCGCCAAATGGCCGCACTCGTGAAAAAGGGCGGCGCTGAGACTGTACACAGCGCCGCCGCTTTTGTCCAGATAAAGCCAGAGTGTGATCCAAGCCGCAAAGGGCAGGGAAATGTACCAGAATCCGGCTGTTTTAGGCATAGGTCAATCCTTTGAGCACATATACCGGATCGCACCGCACGCCGTCGACCCGCACCTCAAAATGCAGATGCGGCCCGGTGGACATGCCGGTGGTTCCCACCAGCCCGATCGACTCGCCCGCGCGCACGGCGTCGCCCTGCTGCACGTCGATGCGCGACAGGTGGCAGTACATGGTTTGCAGATTTTCGCCGTGCCGCAGCAGGATGTAATTGCCCCGTCCGGACGTATACCCTGTCTGCTGCACCTGCCCGGTGTAGGCGGCGGCGATGGGCGTGCCTTCGGCGGCGGCAGGATCAATACCGG
>CAMOCU010000285.1 GCA_946610835.1 uncultured Clostridia bacterium
ATCGGATAATCTCAGCCGCGAAAAAATCACGTTGACCGAACAGTAAGGAGAGAGAGTATGCAGTCTGCAAAAAAATTCTTTGAATGGGCATTTGACAGTCGTGCGGAAACGGTGATGAAAATTTACCGCGGCGAACAGCTTTCGATGGAAAAGATGTTTTTGTCGTTCTGCTCGCATGAACCGGCGTTTGTTTCGAACGGTCCCGCCGGGCTGAATGCCAGCGTCAAGGGCGTCGGCTTTTTGCCGAAGGACGAATATCTGGAAGAAACGCTGGAAGTGTATCTCAAGCATATCCGCACCTTTGATCCGGAGGACAAGACGTACAGTCAGCGCGGTCTCGGCATTCTGATCGAGCAGATGTACGGCGAACAAGCGCGAAAGCGCGTAGATTTTACAAAAATCGGCAGTCTTGAACTTGCCAAGAAACAGAGCTGGGAAAACTACCGCGTGAACCCCGAAGCAGCGCTCATTTTTCACCAGCCGCCGATGATTTCCTACAAGCTCAAGGGTACGGTGGAAATTTATGACGAAACCGTCTCCGGCAAAACGGAACTCTATCAGCAGTTCATCAATGCCCAGCACGATATGTACCATACGCCCGGCGGCATGGCGCTTTGGAAGGATCAGCCGGCGTATATTTTCCGTATCCGGAAAATCTACAACAACTCCGCCGCGCGTGACGGCTTCGGCGCACAGATGGAATATCCCCTTGCGGAAGAAAACGTATGAAGCGCCGTATCCTTTGCGCTGTTCTCGCACTGACCATGCTCTGCACGCTCGCGCTCAGCGGCTGCGAAACGTCCATCGGCGAACGCCGGCAGGATAAAAGCGAGACGTTGTACGTCGGCGTCGTCGGCACGTCGTTTCCCACGTCGTTCATGCCGTGGCTTTCGCGCGACGGCATCGCGCCGACGGTCGCTTCCATGCTTTACAATACGCTCTTTTCCTACAACGACGAGACGGACGACTTCGAGCCGCTGCTCGCACGGCGCTGGTGCTACGTGGATTTAGAAGGCGATCCGCTGACCGAGGACGGCACGTACGATACACCCAACGACTACGACGCGGTGGAGGCGTATTACGTGTCGCGTGCTGAGGATTATATGGCGGTGCGTGTGGAACTGTTTGACAATATCTGCTGGTCGGACGGCGAGCCGGTTACGGCGGAGGACGTGTATTATTCGTTCGATGTGGCAACCGACAATGCGTTCAGCAACCACGCCGGAGCGCTCGCATGGACAGCCGATCTGCGGCATTCGTCGAGCCGGGGCGAATTGATCGAACAGGGCATTTTTACCGCGCAGCATCCGGATCTCAGCGGTACATACCCCATTCGCGCGGACGAAGAGAAAACGGTACTGTATCTGCATGTGAACAAGGTGTTCGGCGCAGTTACGACACTGTTTAACACGATTCTCATTCTGCCGCAGCATATTTGGAAACCGCTTGTTTCCGAACAAGAGCAGCTCAACAACAAGCACCCTGCCGGCGAATTTCTGCGTCAGTTTCAGAACCCGGTCGGCTGCGGTGCGTGGACGCTGAACACAGCCGAAACGAACAGTCAGATGATCGTGCTCGACCGCAATCCGCGCTATCATTTGCGCGCCGCGGACGGCAGCGAGCTGTATAAGGCAAAACAGATCCGCTTTCTTTTGTATCTGGATTCCAACACGGCGATCTTCGCCGTGCGCAAAGGGTACATCGACATTCTGGATTCCTCCGTCAGCACAAATTTTGTGTCTCTGCTGGAAAAAGAGCCGGACATCTGCGTTTCCCGTGCGGCGGGTACGTTCACAAGCTGTCTGGTGTTGAATGTGAACCCGTCCGCGCCGTTCAATTCCGGCATGAAAACACTGTTTGCTGACCGTGATTTCCGAAAGGCGATCGCGCTCGCGATCAACCGGCAGGAGCTGGTGGACAAAGTGCTTGACGGCGCCGGAAAGACCGCGGGCGCAGGGCTGATCCTGCCGAACAATGCGCTGCTGTATAACGAAAAAGCGGATATACTCTCTGCGCCGATGGATATACGGCGCAAAGAAGCGAACGAAATATTAGATCGCTTGTATCCGCAAAAGGATAAGGACGGCTATCGGCTGATCGGCGGTGAGCGCATACGGTTTGAAATTCTGGCAGGTGCAGGCGCACAGGACTTGGTATCGTATCTGCAGCGGCAGATGCAAACAATCGGCATTGAGATTGCGTTCAAAGCAGCCGGTTCCGCGCCGGAGACAACGTATCTTTACCGCAGCGATTTTGACATGACGGTGCAGCCGGTTATCCTTTCCATGGCGAACGCTGACGTGATGTACCGTGCGCATTTTGTCACAACTGAACGCTCGTCGAACTACGGGAAATATGCCGATCCGCATCTGACGGAAACAATTGAGCAGATGCGTATGTCCCTGAACCGGGAACGCAAAGCGGCATATATCCGCACGCTTCAAGAGATGGTGGCGCAGAGCTTTTATAAGATCCCGCTGTACAGTGCGGATGTGCTCTCTGTTGCGCGGACAGACCGGGTCACGGGTTACAAAACCATGCCCGGCGCCGGCGTATTCAACAACGAAACGCTCAAAAACTTGCATTGGGTGAACGCATGAAAAAAACGTATGTCCTAAAACGTATCCTGTATACGGTGTTTGTGTTTGCGGTCGTGGTGACGCTGTGCTTTTTTATTCCGCGGCTGGGTGTGGACGATCCGTGCGCGCGGTACTATCCGGCGCAGGGCAACATGAGTGACGAATCCTACGAAGTCATCAAGCAGCTCACGCGCGAGCAGTACGGTCTGGACGGTTCGGCGTGGTCGCAGTACACACGTTATATCGGTCGGCTTCTGCACGGTGATCTCGGCACGTCCTATCGCGCCGGTTCGCCCAAGGTCTGGGATCTCATCACAGACCGCCTGC
>CAMOCU010000286.1 GCA_946610835.1 uncultured Clostridia bacterium
TATGGCCCTTGCGCCCTGCTCGCCGGGATACCACGCTTCGAGTACAGCATGCACTTCGTCAATCCACGCTGTCATATCCACAGGCGCTCCGTTTTGTAAAACCACAACGGTTTTGGGATTGGCTCGACAAAGGCGCAGAATGGACTGCAACTGATCGTCGAGTATTTCCTGCCGGGCAGCATCCACGATCAAACCGCCGTCTTCCTTGCTGCCGGTCTGTGCTGTAATAGACGGCAGGCGCAGATCGCTGCGATCACTGCCCTCACCTTCAACGATGGAAGTAAAATACAGCACAACGTCACAATCCGGAGCAACCGTTTCAATTTCGCTGCTTTGGGCAAACAGCACCTGCACTTCGTCGCCAAGAAAAGCTTGAAGCGCCTCCAATGGCGTCGGCGCATCCTCCCCCTGCCACGGCGTACCGTACGGCTCGGAATAATTGGAACCGATCGGAATCTGCAGCGCGCTTTGGCCGAATACGCCAATCCGCCGGATTCTTTCTTTTTGCAGCGGCAAAACGCCTTCGTTCTTTAACAAAATCACACATTCCCGTGCAGCCTCCAGCGCGAGCGCACGGTGACGTTTGCAGCGGACGATCCGATTCGCTTTGCCGGGGTCGCAATACGGTTCATCAAACAAACCCAGGCGGTATTTGGCTGTCAGGATTCGCAAAACATTCCGATCTAATTCTTCCTCGGTCAAATACCCTTTCTCCATTGCTTCCAATACCGTGTCAAAGCTGTTGTAAGGCAGAATCACATCCAGTCCGGCTTTCAGCGCCATCGCGGCTGCCTGTGAAAACGATTCTGCGCATTGATGCGCGCTTTCCATACCCTCGACTCCGCAGTAATCAGATACAACGAATCCGTCGAATCCCCACTCCGTACGCAAAATATCCGTCAAAAGCCGCGTATTCGCTGAGCAAGGCACGCCCTCCCACGCATTGTATGCTGCCATGACAGATTTTGCTCCCGCTTCAAAACACGCGCGAAACGGCGGAAGAATCGTTTCGCGCATTGTGCGCTCGCTCGTTTCAGAATAATTGGAATCTCTGCCGCCGGCAGCGTAGTTGTCTGCAAAATGTTTGGGCGTGGCAATCACACCGTTTTGCTGCAGTCCGCGGCACATGGCTGCGCCCATATCGCCGGAAAGCATGACGTCCTCGCCGTAAGTTTCCACCGTTCTGCCCCAGCGGCAGTCCCGTGCAAGATTCACAACAGGCGAAAACACCTGCCGCACACCGACTGCGGCGCATTCTTTGCCGATCACATCCGCCACGCGCTCCACGAGCGCGGGATCAAACGAAGAGGCCAGTGCGATAGGCTGCGGAAAGTTGGTCGCCATCCCCCACTGTGCGCCGTGCAGCGCCTCACCGTTTTCTATCGGCGGAATACCATGCGGCTGCGCCTCGATACTCTGGCGCACATCGGCGTTGATCTGCTCCGCAACCTCTGCCGGAGAGGCAGGCATTTGCCTTGTATAGTGCATGAAATGTCCCGGGTTTCTGTAAGAGCCGCAAAGCGGATTGCGGCGATTCGCATAATCCCCACTCACATCAAAAATCATATCCGATGTAACTTGAAAAATCTTTTCCTCCACGGACATTTTTTGCAACAAGGCGGCCGCGCGCTGCTGCGCATCCATAGTCATTGCGTCCCCTCCGTTTGATCCTTTGATCCTGACAAATGATACAGAATTAAAAAACGACAAACTCCAAACGGAATCTGTCGTCTTTTGGTGCCGGTGGCGGGGGTCGAACCCGCACCCTGTTGCCAGGACTGGATTTTGAGTCCAGCACGTCTGCCAATTCCATCACACCGGCAAATGCATGCTTAGTATACTATAACTTCCGAAAAAAATC
This sequence comes from uncultured Clostridia bacterium, assembly GCA_946610835.1. Lineage (GTDB taxonomy): Bacteria > Bacillota > Clostridia > Oscillospirales > Acutalibacteraceae > UBA1425. The sequence continues at coordinate 1,862 of CAMOCU010000286.1, forward strand.
AAGAGTTTTTTTAGGTTTTTTTCATTTTCCTGCTATTTCAAAAAACAGAGGATTGCATTCCGGCAGAAAATCCGATATAATCAGTCACAGGAGGCGATACCCCATGAAAAGAATTGTTTGTCTGCTTTTGACGCTTGTTTTTCTTATACTGTCTTTTTCCGCGTGCAGCATTCGCGGCAACACATCCATACTGGACACCTACAACGCGGAATCACTTGTCGCCACTTATGAGGCAATTCTTTCCGGTGATCATACAGTTAGCTACCCCGTCAACGAAACTGTGCCGAATCTGAACACTTTTTTGGTCGACAGCAAGGAGTATTTCAGCAACGTCGTTACCTTTTATCTGTACAATCAGAGTGACTTTTTTATTCAGGTCAAGGGATATGCGTGGCTGATTCAGCCGATCGACGACGATCTGCACGGCTACAAGCTGCTGTATTACAACGCGGAAAAACATGTTTCCAATGCGTCGTACAAAATTCGCATTGACCCCGCTTGCAACGCATACTTTCCTTTTGAAAGTCTGGACAGGCAGATCGGAACGCCGGACACGAATGCATTACTCTTTTTCTTCTTCCGTTATGAGGACACCGATTACGTTGGCTGCGCCAATGCATACAGGGACAGAGATTTTATCTGCTGGCCCGTATCGGAAACCATTTCTGAAACAGCACCTTATATTTCTTCGGCGCAATAACAGGAGGGCGATCATGCAGTATAAACCAATGAACCATATTGTCCACGGTGGAGATTATAATCCTGACCAGTGGATCAAAACAAAGGAAATCTGGGACGAAGATATGCGCCTGATGCGTCTGGCACATATCAACAGCGCCACAGTTGGCATTTTTTCGTGGGCAATGCTCGAGCCGCAGGAAGGCATATATACGTTTGAGTGGCTGGATGAAATTCTGGATAAGCTTTACCAAAACGGTGTTTCTGTCATTCTGGCCACACCCTCCGGCGCGCGCCCGGCATGGCTGGCGCAAAAGTATCCGGAGGTGCTGCGGGTTGAGCCGAGCGGAATCCGGAATGAA
>CAMOCU010000287.1 GCA_946610835.1 uncultured Clostridia bacterium
AATGGATCTGATTCTGAATATCCTGAATATCGTTCTGTTTTTTCTGATCGTGCGCGCACTGGCGTACAAGCCGATCCGCAAATTTATGGACGCGCGTACCGAAAAAGTCAATGCCGCTGCCAAAGCCGCCGAAGAAAAGGCTGCCGAGGCGGACGCCGCCAAAGCGCAGTATGACGCACTTTTAGCAGACGGCGAGACAAAATCCCGCGCCATACTCCAGGAAAGCAAAAAACAAGCGGACGCCGATGCGGCGCAGATTCTTGAAAACGCCAAGGCGCAGGCCGAACAGATTTTGCGCGATGCAGACGCGGATGCGGCAAAAAAACGCGCAGACGCACTGCAGGGCATGCAGGAACAGGTCGTGGATCTGGCATTCGGCATCAGCGAAAAGCTGCTGGCGCATTCCATCCGCGACGATGATACCAAAAAATTGGCGGATCGTCTTTTTGACAGTCGCACAGGCGGTGGAGATCAACAATGAAAACGGCAAAAATTCTCTGCGCGCCCAATATGTCCGACGAAGCGTACCGGTATCTGTGCGGCAAGCTGACCGTCCGGTTCGGCGATCTGTCTTTTGAACGGCAGACGGACGCTTCGCTCGTGGGCGGCTTTGTTGTCCTGCTGGACGGCAATGTGTATGACATGAGCCTGCGCACACAGCTGGATGCACTGCGCGGCGACTGCGTAAAGGAGGCGTGATTCGATGACTCCCGACATCAGCAGTTTTTTAAAAAAGAAAATTGAAAGCTTTTCTGTCGAACCTGTTGTATACGCATACGGCACGGTCAGTCGTGTCAGCGACGGCGTTGTGCGGGTCACGGGGCTGCCCGGCCGCAGCTACGGCGAGCTGCTGCAGTTCGAGAGCGGCGCATTCGGCATGGCGATCGACCTTGAGGAGGACGGCGCAGGCGTGGTGCTGCTGAACACGGCGGACGTGGTGTCCGTCGGCAGCCGCGTGCAAGGTACGGGCAGAGTGTGCGATGTGCCGGTCGGCGAGTCGCTGATCGGACATGTGATCGACCCCATCGGACGCCCGCTGGACGGCAAGCCCATCGACGCCAAAACATACTACACGGTCGAACGTCCCGCGCCGGATCTCGTAAGCCGGCAGGGCGTGCATGCGCCCATGGAAACGGGCATCATTTCCATCGACACACTTGTGCCGATCGGACGCGGGCAAAGAGAGCTGATCATCGGCGACCGGCAGACGGGCAAAACCACAATCGCGCTCGATACGATCCTCAACCAAAAAGGGCAGAATATGATCTGCATCTATTGTGCCATCGGCCAAAAAGCGTCCACTATCGCCTCTGTTTTGCAAAATCTGCAGGAAGGCGGCGCAATGGAATACAGCGTGGTCGTGGCGGCAACGGCGTCGGATTCCCCGGCGCTGCAATATCTCGCGCCCTACGCGGCGTGCGCCGTGGGTGAATACTTTATGGAGCAGGGCAAGGATGTGCTTGTCGTATACGACGATCTGTCCAAGCACGCCGTGGCCTACCGCGCCATGTCGCTGCTGCTGCGCCGCTCCCCCGGACGCGAGGCATATCCCGGAGATATTTTTTATCTGCACAGCCGTCTGCTCGAGCGCGCGGCCTGCCTGTCTGACGCCAAAGGCGGCGGCACACTGACAGCGCTCCCGATCATCGAAACCAAAGGCGGCAACATTTCCGCCTATATTCCCACCAACGTCATTTCCATCACGGACGGACAAATTTATCTGGAATCCGAGCTGTTTCACAACGGCATCCGTCCCGCGGTAAACACCGGACTTTCCGTTTCGCGTGTGGGTCGCGCGGCGCAAAGCAAAGCCATGCGCAAGGTATCCGCTTCGCTGCGCATCGAACTCGCGCAGTACCGCGAAATGGCTGTGTTCTCGCGCTTCGGTTCGGATCTGGATGCATCCACGAAGAAACTGCTGGACAGCGGCGAACGGCTGACGGCGCTGCTGACTCAGCCCAAGGGGCTGCACTATACGCTCAGCGAAAAGACGGCGCTGCTGCTGCTGTTCAAACACGGCGGATTTGACGACGTACCCCCTTCCCGCATGCAGTCCGCCGCAAGCGAAAAACTGGCGCAGCTGCGTGAAAAGTGCCCGGATGCGCTGGATACAATCGACCGCACGGGTGATTTTGACGACGCGATCGAGCAGGCGCTGCTCAAGGGCGCCGGCATCAGCGGATGAGGTACACGCATGAAAAACATCAACGAAATCAACCGCAATCTCGACGCCATCAACCAGACGCGCCATGTGACGAACGCCATGTATATGCTGTCTGTCACCGCCATGCGCAAAGGCCTGTCCGACATCGAATACAACCGCAAATATATGCGGTATGTATGCACGGCGGTCAAGGATATCCTTGAAAAATCCCCCGAGATCCGTCATCCGTACGTCCGCGGCGACGGCTATACCGGCAAGCGGGATTCCGCTTTTCTTGTGATCGCTTCGGACAAGAGTTTGTGCGGCGGATACAACGTCAACATCGCCGGCGCTGTTGAAGAGCAGTGCCGCAAAGTCCGCGCGGACGGACGCGAATCGCTGCTGTTCACAGCAGGGCTGAAGATCGGCGAGATTTTGCGCGCGCGCGGGTACGAGGTGTACAAAAACTACGACGGCGCATCGCAGTATCCGTCCATGCATCACGCTTACCGGATCGCACACGAGCTGATTGATGTTTATCTGTGCGGATACGTACAGGATATTTACGTGATCTATACCGATTATATCTCCGCCGTCGAACAGCCGGTGGTCACCCATCGCCTGCTGCCGTTGGCGGTGGAGAACTTTGATGCATTCTCTTTGCAGCATCCGTATGCCGGCACGATGACCTATGAGCCGTCTGTGGAGGCCGTGTATGAGCGGATGGTACCGCAATATCTGCAAGGGTACCTGTACG
>CAMOCU010000288.1 GCA_946610835.1 uncultured Clostridia bacterium
AAACTTACCAATTATTATGTCTACGACTTTTTCCATGCCGTACAGACAAGCACGCAGGACGGCCGCATAGAAGCAACGTTTCGCGTGCCGAAACAGAAAATGTCCACCGGCGGTCCCTCCTTCTTTTGCCGCGTGCGTCATCCTGAGGGTGTGACATATTGGGATTTCTTTGATCCCACATCCGCGGGCGACCCCGCAGTGGAAGTATCGCAGGCGGATCTGTTCATCGGCGATGCCGCGCATACGGCACAGACTGTGGTGCGCGATTTCCGGTACAACAGTTTTGACAAGGCGGATCTGTATCTCAACGCAAATGCGGCCGGATGCATTGCGCTGCCGGTCGGCCATTCGACGTCTTTGAGCGCATTCCGCAACTGGATGGCAATTGAACACGTCTACAATTCCCGGGTTGCGCTGCCGGACATGCATTACCGCGTGATCGACCCGAACGGACACGAGAGCGATCTTCTGCAAGTGTCGCCGGACGAGGGCAACAGCGGCCTTGTGTCGCTGCGCGCACAGGGCGAAGGCGTTGCGATCCTGCTGATCTCCTATGACGCAATGTTCTCTACGCAAGCTTACGTGGACAGCAAACCTTACCAGCCCAACTTTTTCTCTGCCCTTTGGCCGGAAAACACCGGCGTGCTGGTCGTGCGCTGCGGCAGCACGGACACAGGATTTGACACAGGCATGACAATGCACGGAGACGGCGGCGAAAACGCGCTCGACGCGGAGCTGGATCCCCTGTTTTACACCGGCAAGGACGGCGCACAGTACACATTCACGCCGCCTGCAGGCAGCACGGTCACGGTTGACCGCAGCACGGTTACCGACACAATGACATTTTCCGGCTTTACGTCCGACGGCGTTCAGACCGCGGCGGACGGCAGCGTAACGATTACGGGTCTTACCACCGGGCGGCACATCGTGCGGATCGACTGTGGTTCAAAGACCGCCTATCAGGTGATTACGGCGCGGCAGATCGAATACGCACGCCGCACAGAAACCTTTGACGCGCTCGACAATCAGCCGCTGCGCGCAGGCGGCACGGCATATCTGCAGTTCAGCGGTCTTACGAATCCTGTGGAAAAAATGTCCGGCATTTACAACCACAGTCCGCGCATCCGTTACCGCGGCGCTGACGGCTCCGAAGTTTTCTCCGCGCTCGGCGGACAGTACGGTGTGTATGACTTCAGCGGAAATCCCGTGCGGCAGCGGCTGAGCGTGCAGATTCCGAAATACTGGACGGCAAGCACATATACACTCTCCGACGGCTGCATTGCCGAACGAGTCAGCGGCAGCGCTCCCGGCGCACACCGCGCTGTTTCGTTCAACATCGGCATCAATCCGGATTTCAATGCCGGCGGCAAAGGCGTTCTGCAGGGTGCGCTGCCGGAGATCACGCTGTCGCTGCAAAAAACGGACTTCCTGTTCGGAACGCTCTCCTGCACAACAGACGACGGCACGCCGATTGACCGCGACACGCTGCAGATCACGCTGACCGACGCCGAAGGTGAACAGACTGCTGTCGATTCCGACGGCCGCTTCGCCTGCTTCAACGGCGATTACACATACACCATCGAGGGCGAAAGCGTTGAGCCGGCAAGCGGCACGCTTACTGTCACAAAAGACGGCGAAACCTTTGCCGTAACGCTTATCTCTACCGAAAAGCCTGCCCGGCCGCTGACGCTCTGGCAGCGCATTCTGCACCTTTTCCAAAAGATCCGGAACTGGATCGTCAAGGTCTTCCAAACCGTACAGACATATTTCAAAAAGCTTCGGAACCGTTGACATTTGTGTCGCCCTTTGCTATGATGATGCAAAAGACACAATCGTGCAAAAACAAGCGTTTTTACACAAGAGGAGAAAAATCATGGTCACTTACAGAAAATTTACCGCGCCGGGCGATCGGCCAGTCAACGAGGACTGCGTATATACATGCGAGTACGGCGGCCAACTGCTGTGCGTGGTCTGCGACGGACTCGGCGGCCACGGCCGCGGTGACGAAGCATCGCGTCTGGTAACACAGGAGATCGTGCGCGTTTTTCGCGAAAGCGATGATTTCATGGCACACATGGACGAAGCTTTTGAAAGTGCACAGAAGCTTTTGCTCGAAGAACAGGTGCGCCAGTGCGCAAAATTTGAAATGAAAACCACGGCCACCATTCTCGTCCTCTCGCAAACCGAATGCCGCTGGGGACACATCGGCGATTCGCGGATCTATCTGTTCCGCAACGGCCGCTACAAATCCCGCACGCTCGACCACAGCGTGCCGCAGATGCTTGTTCTGGCCAAAAACATCAAGGAAAAGGATATCCGCAACCATCCTGATCGCAACAAGCTGCTGCGCGTGATCGGCAGCGAATGGGGCAGCAAAAGCTACGAGATTTCCGAACGCACCGAATTCAAACCGGGTATGGCGTTTTTAATGTGTACCGATGGATTTTGGGAACTGATCGAGGAAAAGGACATGGCCGCCCTGCTGCGCCGCAGCAACACAGCCGGCGATTGGGTCGACGCCATGCTGCAGGTGGTTCGCCAGAATGGTAAAGGCAAGAATATGGACAACTATTCCGCCGTCGCGGTAAAATATTGACGGGCATTCCGACAAAGGGAGAACAATTATGAAACCGATTCAATGCACTGTGTGCCGCAAATTCTATGACGCTGAAAAATATGACGCTTGCCCCCACTGCGAAGCGGAAGAAAAGTCTTTGTCTGCCGACGTCCCGGCAGCGGACGAATCCGCACAGTCCCCTGTTTCGCTCAAACCGGAACGGCATGGACTTCGCGGCATTTTCCGCAAGAAGAAAAAAGAGCCGATTTCTGAAGAACCGCCCGTGACCGAAACAACGGAATCGGTACAGATTGAAGAAAAACTGCGCAACTTCCGC
>CAMOCU010000289.1 GCA_946610835.1 uncultured Clostridia bacterium
GATATTCACGAGCGTGAAGTGATCGTGCTGGATCCGATGCTCGCCACCGGCGGCTCCGCAATCGACGCCATTGCGCAGATCAAACAGAGAGGGCCGAAATCCATTAAATTTATCGGCATTATCGCCGCTCCCGAGGGGTTGAATGCCCTGCGCGAGGCACACCCGGATGTAAATATTTACTGCGCGGCGCTGGATGAAAAGTTGAACGATCACGGTTTTATTGTTCCCGGTCTCGGTGATGCGGGCGATCGTATCTTCGGCACAAAATAATGCATCATTCCATATAGAAAGCGGTGTTTGAATGGAGGGGCAAGTTATTTCCTTTCCGGTGGAAAGCGTTTTTCTTGTCACAGGGGGCGCCGGCTTTATAGGCTCCAATCTGTGCGAGCAGATTCTGAATCTCGGATGTAAAGTTATCTGCCTTGACAATTTGTCGACCGGAAAGCAGGAAAATGTGGATTTGTTTACAGATAATCCTAATTATTCCTTTATCTTGGGCGATATTCGCGATATAGAAACATGCCGAAAAGCGTGTAAAGGTGTAGACTTTGTCATGCATCAGGCTGCATGGGGCAGCGTACCGCGAAGCATTGAATATCCGGTACTGTACGAACAGATCAATATTCACGGCACGCTCAACATGATGCAGGCCGCTCGGGAAGCCGGTGTGCGCCGGTTTGTGTACGCGTCCAGCTCCTCTGTTTATGGCGATCATCCTGTGCTTCCCAAAAGGGAGGGCGCGGAAGGCGAGCTGCTTTCGCCGTATGCGCTGACCAAACGTGTGTGTGAGGAATACGGAAAGCTTTATAAAAAGCTGTATGGGCTGAACACATATGGTTTGCGGTATTTTAATGTTTTCGGCAAGCGTCAGGATCCGGAAGGCGCGTATGCGGCGGTGATCCCGAAATTTATCCGGCAGCTGCTGCGTAACGAGGCGCCGACGATCCACGGCGACGGCAATCAATCCCGCGATTTTACGTACATCGACAATGTTGTGCAGGCCAATCTGCGCGCATGCCTTGCCGATGAAAATGCTGCCGGACAGGCGTTTAACATCGCGTACGGCGGCCGTGAAACGCTCAACGACATCTACCAAACGCTGACAGATGCGCTGGGAAAAGATATTCAGCCTGTGTACGGGCCGCCCAGAGCAGGGGATATCCGTCATTCCAACGCGGATATATCCAAGGCACGGGAATTGCTTGGTTATGATCCGCAGTACGATTTTGATACCGGACTGCGGCTTGCGATCCGGTGGTATGTGGAAAATCTGAAATAAGAAGGTAAAGTGCATGAAGAGAATTCTGGCAGTATTGCTGACAATATGCGTGGTTGCTTCCTCGCTTTCCATCTCTGTTTTGGTTCATGCGCAGGAGGATACGCGTGCAGATGCCGATCCCGTCGTTTTTTTGCTCGGTTTTACCACAGCAGATCTGTATTACAACGATGGGGTTTCGGACACGCGGGAAAAAGTTTGGAATCTTTCGGCGGACGGCGTCGGGGAGCGCGTGCTGCCCAATTTACCGAAAGCTTTGTGGGGACTTTTTAAAGCACTCGTTTTCAAAAGATACGATACGCTCAATGATGCAGCGGCTGCCATTGCCGAACCTGTGCTTCAAAAAATGGAGCGTTTGACCATGCTGCCCGACGGAACATCCAAGTATGACGTCTCTGTTTTCCCGAGCTGGGTAACCGACACGCTTTCCTACCAGAAAAGCTACCGCAATGTGTATCTCGGCGGAATCTATCGTGCACTGCTCGCGCAGTACGGTCGCGTCTATGTGTTTGTGGCGGATTGGCGGTATGGTCAGATCGAGCTGGCGCAGCAATTGGATTCATACATTCAACAGGTCAAGCGCGACAGCGGTAAAGATCAGGTCACGCTGTTCGGATTCAGTCAGGGCGGTCAGACGATTTCAACGTATCTGTACTGTTACGGCGACAAGAAGGACGTTAAACGTGTTGTGATGGAAACGCCCGCAATCGGCGGAACAAGCTTTGCGGCAGCGGTGCTGGACGAGGCGCTCTTCTCTGTTCGCGCCGACGCCATGATCCAGTTCTCCGAAGCCTATATGGAAACGGAAAAACACTATGAGTTCTTCGGCAAACTGCTGAACATCAATCCGTTAAAAAAGGCAATCTTATCCATTGCCTATACGCATGTGCTTCCCATTGCGCAGTATTGGGGGAGTTTGTGGGATTTGATTCCCGCGAAGGATTATGATCGCTTAAAAGCAAAATACCTGACGGATCCCGCTTGCGCACCGTTGATCGCGCGCAGCGACAAGTACCATTACGAGGTGCTTGCCGGAATGGGCGCGAAGCTTCGTGCGCTGCAGGCGGAAGGTCTGCCGATCTCGATCGTCTGCAATACCGGCAGCCCTCTGCTGCTGAGCGGAAAAATCGAGGGAGACGGCGTTTTGGACGCTGCGAATGTTTCCGGCGCAACGGTCTGCGCATTCGGCAGTCGGTTTGAGTCGCAGGAAAGACGGGGCGACGTGTGCACAGATCCGGCACATATGCATGTTTCTCCGTCGTTGAGCATTGACGCATCCTCCTGCTATCTGCCGGAGAACACCTGGTTTGTCGACGGACAGTATCACGGTCAGTGTGACTGGGATCCGTATACATATGTGCTTTTGCAAAAGCTGCTGATGACCGACACTTTGCCGGATGTTTATGCCGATGCGGCTTTTCCGCAGTTCGAGTATGCGCAAAGTCCCGCGGATCAGATTCACATCTCTTTTGCCCAAACAGGCAGTTATACCGGCGGAAACGCAGTTACGCTTACCAATCTCTCCGCACAGCATTCGATCCGTCTGCACACTGTGCGCATAAACGGAACACGCCAAAAAGTGACGCTGCCTAAGGATTGCGTGCTCGG